>JAMCWI010000057.1 GCA_023481335.1 Bacillota bacterium
CAGTTTGTTGAACAAGAACCGCTTGTTTTGCATAACGAATTCAGTTGATTATCCAAGTAAACGAGGAGAATTCCATGTGTGCTAAAATACTGGTGATTGAGGATGACCGCAACATTTGTGAATTACTGGGTCTTTATTTAAACAAAGAAGGTTATACCGTCCTCTATGCCCATGATGGGTCCAGCGGTTTAAACCTAATCCGTTCCGACTCTCCTGACATAATTGTCCTGGATATCATGCTGCCCGTTATCAACGGGCTGGATGTTTGCCGCTTGCTGCGCCAGCATTACACCACACCGATTATCATGCTGACGGCCAAGGATACCTCTGAAGACAAAGTGGCAGGGCTGGATACAGGGGCGGACGATTATGTGGTGAAACCCTTTGACCCCAAGGAATTATGCGCCCGGGTGAGGGCCCTGTTGCGGCGTGCCGCAGCAAAGAATGCGACGGCCAAAAACACCCTGGAATTCGGCAATCTCTGCCTGGATATTGCCAAATATGAAGTTCTTTTGGACGGTGAACCCGTGGGTTTAAAACCCAAGGAAATCGCCCTGCTGCATTTTCTTCTTACTCATCCGAACATTGTTTTCTCCCGGGACACCCTGCTGGAAAAGGTCTGGGGATATGACTATGTAGGTGAGACCCGTACGGTGGATGTCCATATCAAAAGGCTTAGAGAAAAATTGGAGACTAACCATTCTAACTGGCAAATCAAAACCGTTTGGGGCATCGGTTATTGTTTTGAGGTAAAAAATGTTTAAAAATATTTTTCAACGGATGTTCATTACCTATTTAGCCATAACCGTCCTTTCGGTTACCACCCTGGCCCTTTTATTGAATGCCTTCATTAACGATTATCACTTAAAGCAAAAACAACAGGAACTGCTGGCCCAGGGCAAAGCCATCAATGCCCTGTATAATAACCCCCAATATGCAAACCAAGCGGTTCTTGTTCAACAAACTGTCGATCTTCTAAGTAAAACCACCGGCAGTAAAATCTATATTTTACGTCTTTCCCCTGCTGCCGTTAAAGAGGCCCTCAACCTAGAATCCATAAAAAATGACCACTTGGCCAAAGATCTCCCCAAAATCATGTCCGGTGAAACCATCATGAAAAAGAGACAGTTTTCCGGTCGTTTAAAAATGGATGTGGTTTATGTGGGAATGCCTTTAGAAATCCGGCAGCAAATATCCGGCACCGTTTTGTTGTTTTCACCCTTCAATGAAGTTGAAAAAATCGTTCAACCCATTTATAAGATCGTCTGGACCTCTGCCCTGGTCTTTGTACTGGTGGCTGCGTTTTTAATTCATTTGGTATCGCGGAGAATCTCCTCCCCCATCATGCAAATGAGCCGGGCGGCGGAGGAAATTGCCGCCGGCAATTATGACGGCAACATCGAAGTTACAGGGACAGATGAAATCAGCCGGTTAGCCAATTCCTTTCTTTACATGCGGCGGCGCATTCAACAAACCGAACGGATGCGTCAGGAACTGCTGGCCAATGTTTCCCACGAACTGCGCACTCCCCTGACCTCCATCCGGGGCTTTTTACAAGCGATCCTGGATGGCGTTGTGGCACCCCAGGACCAAAGAAAATATTTGAAACTATCTTACCAGGAAGCCGGCAGGCTGGCCAAATTAACCGGTGATTTACTGGATCTTGCCAAGTTACAGACAGGAAATTTGCAGCTGCATAAAACCAAAATCAATCTAAGGGATTGGCTGGAAGAAATCTGTGACTCCTTTGCGCTGGCATGTGAGCAAAAAAATATCCTGTTAAAAAAAGATTTCTCGCAAAACCTGTACGTGCAGGTGGATGCCGACAGGTTTGCCCAGGTGATCATCAACCTGCTGCACAACGCCCTGAAATTTACTTCCCCGGGCGGCTCCATCAGCCTTGTCACCAGGCAGCAGGAGGAAAAGGTGATCCTGCAAATAACCGACACCGGCATGGGAATGGCTGAAGAGGAGTTAAGCAGCATCTTTGAGCACTTTTATAAAGTGGATAAATCCAGGGATGCCAACCAGGGCGGCTCCGGCATCGGGCTGTATGTGGCCAAACAAATTGTGCAACTGCATGGGGGAACCATCACCGCAGCCAGCCAGGTGGGCCAAGGCACATCCTTCACCATTGAGCTATAAGTTTTTACATTTTGTTAACATTTTGTTCATCGGCAAATTACAATCCTTAGACATAATTTGACCATAGAGAAGGTCTATGGTCAAAAACACAGGGAGGTACAACGTGGCCATTCTCTTAAGATGTTTGGCAATGGTGTTCCTGCTGTCTTTCCTGGCGGGCTGCGGCCCTGAGTCCGAGCCAACCCGGGAAACGCAACAGACCGCCAAACCAACCGAAAAATCATCCACCGCTGAACCTGCACCAGACCCGAAGCAGGAATCGCCAAGTACCCAGGTTATTGAGTCAAAACCCCAAGCCCCCGACCTGGAGACCGAAGAGCTTTATGATGAACTGGATAAAGAACTTACTGAGTTAAAAAATGTACTGGATAGTCTTGATTCGGTGGAAGAAAAAGACCTGAACTCAACCTTTTAGAAGTGCTTTATTTAGGAGTGACTTATATTTATGAAGAAAATTATTTTTCTGATCCTATTTGTTTTAGCCGCCACTTCTTCCATTGCCTTTGCGGCTCAGGAAACCTGGTCCGGCAAAACCACCGCGGAACAAAAACTTACGAAAAAAGAAGTCAGGGAAAACTTACTGCTGAAGCGTCAACAAATAAATGCCAACCATCTGCAGGAGCTGCAG
>JAMCWI010000142.1 GCA_023481335.1 Bacillota bacterium
GTAAACACCTCTGACCTGGGCAGGCTGCATAAATTCGGTGCCAAAGATGACGATGCCGCGCCGGGGACACCCACGGTTAAACTGCCGTCATATGAGGCCATGTTGGATTTCGCCACGAATGATCCCGCTGTGAAGCAAACGCTTGGTGCTGAGCGTTTGGAAAGTGCGTCAGAGGATTTTGGGGCCTTACCGGAAGGAAGTGACACGGAATGGCTAAAGATCCTTGCCATAGGCCGAAATGGAGATATTAAACCCACCATCAATAATTTGTTGACAATATTGGAAAAAGACCCCCACCTGGCCGGAAAGATAAAACATAATGATTTTTCCCACCGCGCGGTTATCTTAAAATCTGTCCCCTGGAGAAAAGTCAAGAGCGAACAAGATGGAGAGCTCTGGCGAGACAGTGACGACGCCGGATTAAGGCACTATATAGAGACTGTTTACGGAATTAACGCTCCGGGCAAGATTAGCGATGCCGTCGCTGTTTTATTGGAAAGACAACGGTTCCATCCTATCCGGGATTATTTGAATAACCTTCCGGAGTGGGACGGGATCCCGAGGCTGGAGAAGCTGCTGATCGACTACCTGGGCGCGGAAGATTCAGCCTATACCCGGGCTGTTACCAGGAAAACGCTGGTTGCGGCAGTGGCTCGGGTGATGCGGCCGGGGTGTAAATTTGATAATATGCTGGTCCAGGTTGGCCCGCAGGGGCTGGGCAAAAGTCAATCAATAAGTCGATTAGGTGGACGCTGGTATTCCGATTCACTGAATACCGTTCAGGGTAAAGAAGCCTACGAACAACTTCAAGGGGCCTGGATTATTGAGATGGGGGAGCTAACAGCCACTAGGCGGGCCGACGTTGAAGCGATAAAACATTTTATCTCGAAACAGGAGGACATTTTCAGGGTGGCCTATGGCCGACATGTGAGTAAATTTCCTCGACAATGTATTTTTATAGGTACGACAAATGACCCAGAATTTCTCCGGGATAAGACCGGAAACCGCCGTTTCTGGCCGGTGGATGTGGGTATCTGGGAGCGCAAAAAAAGCCTTTGGATCGATATGGACCATTATGTAATAGACCAAATATGGGCTGAAGCCACGGATGCCTGGCGAAATGGGGAGAGGCTTTATCTAGAAGCCGCTTTAGAAACTGAGGCCATACAACGTCAGGAGCAGCACACTGAAGCAAGCACGAAAGCGGGTCTTGTGCAAGAGTATTTAGAGAGATTATTACCAACAGATTGGGAGAATCGAGATATAAGTTCCCGGAGGGCGTACCTTCATGGCGGGGACTTCGGCACGGAGGTTGAAGGGATTGTCAGGCGTGAACGTGTCTGTGCCATGGAGGTATGGGTTGAACTGTTTTGTGGAGATCCGAAACTAATGACACCCATCCAGGCCAGAGAGATAAACGATATCCTGCGCCGAGTGCCGGGGTGGAAAACATATACAGAAAGCCGGGGAAGGCTGAAATTTGGAAAAATTTATGGCTTACAGCGTGCTTTTGTTAGAATGTAAAACCGAAGTTTAAGCTCCCCCTCTCAGCGGTATCCATGGTGGTATCCATGGTATCCATGTATGGATACCGCTGAACACATAAAGAGTATCCAAAGTATCCATGAAAAAAGGCATGGATACCGGTTATGGATACCAGTTAAACCCAAAGATATCAAGGCTTAAGCAGTTATAGTATCCATAGTATCCATGTTTTTATATAGAGATATATAAAATAAAGAGATTATAGGGGTATATACGCCTTATAAAACCTATAAAACCTATAAATCACCCTGCCTTATTATAAGGCCCGTTCATGGATATCATGGATACCTGATTTAAAAAAGATTTGGGGGTGTAATATTTGGCCAAGAAAAAGAACGTCAAAAAACAAGCTTTTCTGCAGGCCCAGGCCCTATTGAAAAAAGACCTGACCCTGGAGCCGCTTCCCGCAGGTGGCGGACTGGTATATGTTGGCCTGTCTTTCGACATGGAGAACATAGCTGTAGCTGAGGCCGTATTGGTGGCAGCGGGTTATTCTGGCCAGCAGGCAAATGTTGCTATTAACGGCCTCATCAAAAACCTGAAAGATAGAGCGGAGGGTAGGCATAGCCCTTTTGAGGTGAGGGGCAGGTCCCGGAACCCTCCCAGCATCGTTCAGCGAGGGTTAAACTTCGGTGCAATATAACTCCTAAAACGGAGGAAAAGGCTTAGTTTTTTCACCTGGAGGGCTCAAAATGGCCGAAAAAACGGATCTTCAAAAAGTTGCAGATAAGATTGAAGAACAGTCAAGAAAGGAAACCCAGGAAGCCATAAAACGCATCCAGGAACTGAACCGAAAAGAGAACATGGAGAAGTATGGTTGTGATTGTCCAGCAGCAAAGTGCTATGCAAGCTGTCCCAGGTATTTAACCCATTCAAAACATGAGGATTTCTTTTTCTGGTGGGACAAGACACGGCCCCCGGATCGCAAAGAGCGGGAGGTTATTCTCCCCATGGGGAGGGAAATCCTGTTAGATTGACAGGGTCTACAATTTAGGACTAAGAGTTATTGAAGCAAAAATCAAGCAAAAATTAACTAATGAAAAGCGTTAAAAATGCGCTGAAAAACGATAAAAAAGGGGGTGTTTTTGATGGGAAAAGGCCAGGTTTTGAAAAAAATAGGCCTGGACCCGGACGTATTACAACGGCGATTAATCAAAATGCTGACTGATTGGCTAGCCAAGGAACAAACAAAATTCAGAACCCAATGGAAAACAAAAAAATTTTAGGAGGTAAAAACAGTGAGCGATCCCACAATTCCAGCTGTAAAACTTAATCTCGACAAGGAGCGGAACCTGCTCCTTGACCTCAACGCCATGGTCACTTTCGAACAGGAGACCGGAAAAAGCCTTATGGAAGGCGCTGACCTCTCAAAAATGGGTATGATTGAATTCCGTGCCTTGCTTTGGGCCTGCCTCATTCATGAGGATGAGAGCCTGACTCTAAAAAATGTGGGGGCCATGGTCCACCCCGGGAATATGGAAGAGGTATCCAACGCCATTGCCAAGGCGTTTGAGGCCGCAACTCCGGAACCGGACGGTGACAAAGGCCCTTTACCGGAAGCCCGCCCAGTTGGCTAGAGTTGTGGGCCATTGGGCGGTATGACCTGAGATTGTCAGAGCGGGACTTCTGGCGGCTGACACTGAGGCAGTTTGATGCACTGGTCAGTCGCCACATGGCCAGCCAGGAACGGGAGGATTACCGGGCAGGTATGATATGCGCTATTCTGGCGAATATCCACCGAGATGAGAAAAAGCGCCGGCAGCCATTCACACCACTGGATTTTATACCAGGGAGGACAAGAGGGCGGGTCCAAGCGCCGCAGACCCCAGAGGATATGCTGCAAACGGTGAAACTTTTAAATGCCGCCTTTGGCGGGGTGGTAAAGGAGGTTTAAGACTTGGCAGGAAATATTGCTAATCTTTTTGTGGTCTTGGGGGCAAAAACCGAGGGCTTTCAAAAGGGACTAAAAGATGCCGAAAAAGCGGCTGTTAAAGCCTCAAGGTCCTTTGAAAGGTCCTTTGGTCCGGCGCTGAATGCAATAACCAGTGGCCTGAAAATTATGGGTGGGGCGGCGGCTGTGGGGTTTGGGGCATTGGTGGGCTCCGGGATAAAGGCCAATTCTCAGATGGAGCAATACCGAAACACCCTGGAAACGGTTATGGGGGACAGTCAAAAAGCCGCCGAAACCCTTGATTGGGTAAAACAATATGCCGCCAAGACCCCTTTTGAAATTCCTGGCCTGGTGGAATCAACTGTTAAACTCCAGGCAATGGGCATGGAAGCCCAAAAATTCATCCCCGTGGCCGCCGACATGGCTGCTGTCTTTGCCAGTTCCGGAAAGACCGTCCAGGATGCGGCTGAGGCCCTGTCGGATGCCGCCATGGGTGAGTTCGAGAGATTGAAAGAGTTCGGCATTAAGCTCCGCGCAGAGGATTTCAAAGCTGGTGGTAAGTATGCCGGGGTGGCTTATGCGGATGCCGTAATGCAGGAAGTAAAGAATCATAATTATACCGGGGCTGCCGAGGGACTTTCTAATACCTTCACCGGCCGGCTATCGACACTGAAAGATACCTTAGGCCAGGTTCTTCAAAATGCAACTGCCCCAGTATTTGAAAAAATCTCTATCAGCATGGGCAATCTCATGGCAAAAATCGAGGAATGGAGCGCAAGCGGAGCCTTGCAAGTTTTTACCGACAAGCTTACGGCCGGGATGATGGCAGCCTGGGGTGTCATGGAGAAGGTTGCCGGCGTGGTGGTGAGTATCGCGAAAGGAATTGCGGACAATTGGGGGGTTATCGGCCCGATCTTGGCTGGTGTCGGGGCCGCCTTTGTTGCCTTGCAAGCCATTGCCGCCGCAATGGAAATCCGTATAATTGCCCTTAAAGTTGCCCAGCTTGCATGGAATATAGCAATGGGGGCCAACCCCATCGGTGCCATTGTCCTGGCCATTGCCGCCCTGGTTGCGGCCGGGGTGGTTCTATATCAGAATTTGGATACCATAAAAGCCAAAGCTGGTGAATTATGGACTGCAATAGAAACGGCTTGGAATAATGCTAAAATCAAAACTGAAGAAATTTGGGGAGCCATAGAAACCTTTGTTGACACCACATGGAACAACCTTATAACGTGGGGAACTATCAAATGGCAGGGTTTTCAAAAGATGTTTCTGGACGTATGGGAGGCCATAAAAATTGGACTTAAGGGCTATGTAAATTCAATTATCGGAATGATTAATGCAATAATTGATGCCTTAAACACTATACAGGTAGAAATACCTGACTGGGTACCAGAGCTCGGCGGTCTTACCTTTGGAATTAATCTCCCTAAAGTCCCCATGTTGGCAAAAGGAGGAATAGTAACAAGCCCCACGCTGGCGATGATTGGAGAGAGAGGCCCAGAAGCAGTTATCCCCTTAAATAACATTTTATCGGTTTTGTCCTCTCCGGTGGTCAACGTGGCAACCCCCGCGGTGGCCATGGCCGCCCCGAGCGCGGCGGGACCCGTAACCATAAACGTCTATGGCAATAATGCTGATGAGATATTGGGCAAGCTCAAGCGTGATTTAGTCAGGGCGGGGGTGAAGCTCTTTGGCTAAAAGGTGATAAAGGGGCCCAGGGGGGGTCAAAATCTCTGGAGCCCTAAAGCCCTAGACCGTATGGGCAGGAAGATTTTTTTCTGTACGAGTCAGGGGGTTTTATGGTGGCCGGAAAAAGACCGGCGCCAAAAACGAGTCAAAAGCTAATAAAAATACTTAGGAGGATTTGAAACATGACAAAGTATTCATTGGAGGACTACAAACCGTATGCCGAGGCACTGGCCAAAAAAGTAGAAGGGGATAAAAGGCTGCGGGACAGTGAAGACCTTCTTGTCGCTGCGAAAAGACAGCGTGAAGAGGCCGAGGCAACGGGCCGTGAGGTAATGGAGCTGGAAGCCGAGGCCCTTCTCGGAGGAAAAAATACCGGTAATTTAAAGGACAAGCTCAAAGAGGCCCGACGCAAGGCCGAAGAGGCAGACAAGGCCGCTGGCGATGCTGAGCACACTGTCAAGGTGCTTAAAATTGGGCTGGAAAAGCTTAACCGGGAAGTCGAAGAGCAGAAAAAACTGGCCACGGAACAGCTGATCAAGACCATCCGCAAAGACCATGGAGCTGCCATGGTCCCCTTGATTGAGGCCGCCCGGCAGCTGTCTGCAGCCTGTGTTAAGGAACTGGAGATCCGCGAAGCTGCTTCGGATGCCCTGGTGGATTCCTGGTCGGTGTCTACATACATCTGCCCGGTTCCCTCGTTAATCCACCCGGGTCTGTACGATGACAGGGATAGCAAGCTCGGCCGCCTGGTCGTGGAACTCAGAGAGTACGGTTATGCCGGCATTTAACTATCAAGAAGTAACATGGGACGAAGTGCCCGCTGAAAACCGAGTAGTGGCCCTGGACATAAAAGAATTCGTGGAAAACGACCTTTCACTCCCCCGGCTGGATATCCGGTGGTTCAAGAAGGTTAACAGCCCTCTGCCCTGGCGGGAATCTTTTCAAAATAAAAAAGATATAGCCGGGACAATATTTTACCTTAAGGATTTAAGAGTAATCTGGGTGAGCGCGGAGCTCACCCCCCAGGACACCGGTAAGACCGTAGCTCAAAATTCAACACCATTCTCAACGCGGGGGCGGGGAATGGAAGGCGATGAGGCCGACGCCCAGCGCTATGAGGAGTATGCGGTTAGGGCCTACATGCTGGAATAAAAAAAATAATAAAAAATTATTAGGAGGATTGACAGGAATGCCTAAATCACTTATTGACTACCCGCGTTATGCAGAGTTGAAAGAAAGGTGCGATGCCCTAAAGTCAAAGCTTGTAACCCTTTTGGATGGCGATAACCCCGGAACATTAAGAGCCGAGGCGACCGCTGCTGAAGGTGAAGCCATAGAATTGGAAGCAGTGGCAATGATTAACCCCAAGATGGAAAGCCAAGTGGCAAAGGCCCGCAAAAAGGCTAAAGAACTGACTGACATTGCTGAAGAAAAAGAACGGCAAATCCACGTTGTACAAATAGCCCTCCAGCGCCTTGAACCAGAACTGGAAGCAGCTAAGGCAGAGGCGAGCCTCAAGGTTATTGAGGTAGTACGCCCGGAGCATGAAAAACTTGTGCCCCGAATTATAGGCGCCCTACGGCAGCTTAACGCGGTCCTGGAGGAAGAACGTGAACTCTGTAGCCTTCTCAAACGGGAAGTTGGTTCTACTGCCTGTATAACTTCAGTTTCTCGGCTGTTAGGCGCAGGTAACAAATGGGGGAAGCCAGATCCGGGCAGTGAAAAAGACCCTGGCTCAAAATTCAACACCATTCTCAACCGTTTGCGTGAAAGAGGTTATGGCGTTTAGCTAAAGGAGGTATAACAGTGGGGGATATTGTTAGTTATGAAGAAGTACCGGCCAGCCAAGTACCTCTAGCAAAGCGGCTGGCTGCAATGGAGATGAAATCTTTCTGCACGGCTGACCTGGGTTTACCATATCTAAAAATCATATGGGCACAAAAGTGCGGCCATACCCGTCAATATTCAGGCCAGCTTTTTAGGAACTACGTGGAGGCCTTTGGAATCGCGTATCTTGCCGAAAAGATCATAATGCTGAATATTGAGCTTCTAGAGTACAAGGTACCCCACACTGCAGCCCACGAGTGTCGGCACTTTTACCAGTTTAAGCATATGCCGGATTTCCCCGGTAACAATGATATTGAGTGGGATGCAAACAGATATGCGGAACAGGCACTTAAGGCCTTGCACTACTGGCGGTGCTGTCAACGCAGCACCGCCATGAGTTGTACGGACAAAAGTTTATATATTTCTTAATCAATTATAGGGGGTGTGGTGTCAATGCGCCAATGCGAAGAAGTTTTGGAATGTTTTGTTCAGGATGATGTGATTTCAGAGGCCCAAAGAATGAAAGCGTTTTGTGAGGCCGACCTTAAATTAGGCCCGATTCAAGTACGCTGGTTTAATGAATATCATGCAGGAATGCCAGGTAAGGGCAGGCTATTTGGTAACCTGGGCGAGAAAACATTTTCGACTGACACGGAAGGGAATAGCTTTATTTCTCCGTTGGCCGCCGGGATAAAAGAAATATGGCTTAACTTTGAACTGGAGGACAGTGTTACCGTTGCCCAAACGGTAGCACACGAGGCTCGGCACCTGTATCAGGAAATAAACCAGCATCTATTAAAACAGCGTGGAATTGAGGCTGACCATGAACAGGATGCGGTTATATATTCTCAGGAAGCACTTGGAGCGTACCAATACTACCCGCAACACAGTGCGTATGCTTTAAGCAGGACAAACAAAATTATTAGGCTAAAAAAATGATATTGCCTATCCCGAGAGTGGCTTTGCTGGTACTCACCTCCTGCCCCGCAAGGCCAAGGGGCGTTATCCCCGGTCGGTTTTCACCGTTTGGCCGGGGGTATTTTTTTTTTTTTGCTCCGGCCAGCGTATCCCTGCTTGATGGAGATTCATTCACCATACATGATGCCCCAGGCCTGGCTGATACAGTCCTTCTCCCTGGCAATAATAATCCAATCCTTATTCAGTCCATTTCATTAACTTTCTGCCCTGCTTATCTTTAAACGATCCCACAATTATCATTATGAAATCTACCAGCGCCCCGATGCCTGCAATGCCCAGGGTTAGCAACCACAGTATCCCGGTACCTATTTTCCCGACATAAAACCGGTGGATTCCTAAAGCCCCGAAGAAAAAACATAATAGTAATGCGGCCAATCTTGATTTTGGGGAAATCTCTTCTACAGTTCCAGATTGTTGAGCCACCTGAACATCAGACATGAAATTACCTCCTTCGATAAATAAACATTTTTTTCATTATTCAATTAAATAGAAACATATACCTTCCAGTTTCAGGCACTATTTTTCCGGTTTCACCCGCCCAATTACCTGCAGGCCTCTCTTTATTCCTCCTTTTTCCGACCCAGCGCTGGCGGCACATGGGCAAGGATAACCGTACATTCCGGAATCCCCTGGCGTATGAGTGACGTATGGGGCTGCGTACGGTTCCGCTCCTCTATTGAGGCCCCAACGTACGGAACCTGCTTTCCGCCCCGCGAAAACTGGAATGCATCTGAAGATTTCATAACCCGTAGCAATTCCATAAACCGCCTCAGGTATGTTGGAAGGCAGATCCCATTGAATATTCACTTGATATGGCGCAGAGCTCACAATAGTTACCGCTGGAGTATCAAAGGTGATACTGCCCCACCCAGCCCCCGGCCATATCAACGGCGCCACGAGCAACAAGGCGATAAAACGCATGGAACGCTTATTCAAGACCTCCCTGCCAATTTTTACTAATTATAACAGAGGTATCGAGGGTAATGAATAAAAGACACTAAAAAAGTTACGGTTTCCGTAACACAGACGGGTGATTTTATAAATTGACCCTGTGAAGATGGTTCCTGCCCGTGATAACGTATCAAGAGACATAAGAAAAACCCTTGTAAGACAAGGGCTGTGAAATGGTTGCTTTAAAGTTGTTATATAAACCATAGAATAAGTATCTGTGATAATTTTGTTGTTGTAGCCTATCTTCTCCTTTTATTACTTCTTTTATTTTTATCAAATTTCACTTTTTTAATTAAACTAACTCTTCCGGGCGGTTTACTTCCTTTTTGTGCCTTTGGTAGAGCTCCTACGCATACGGCAAATATTTCTTTACGTTCGGTATTGTCATAAATACCTTTATAAGGAAAATACATTTTTGTCCTAAAAGCCTGTAAGTGAGCTGTTATTAAGCGCAACATTGAGAGCAAAGTCCGTTCAGGGAATTCGTGGCATCCAACCCAAAGCTCAATTGACCCGGGAACCGTATACGGTTGAAAAATTGGCTCTGGGCTAATGATGGAACCAAATCCCTCTTTATCGGGTAACCTTGTGATTAAGTCCAGCCAGCCCTTATTGAGCACGCTTATAAAGTCTATGTGACGCCCATTCATATTAGGTTCTTTTAAAATATCTGCATACCACTCTGCAACGGTACGTAGATTGGCGCTACATTCAAATGCAAACGCAATACACATTGTTTGCCTTTGAACAATTTTTTCAGCTCCCTTGGGCAATAAGTCTAAGTCACTGAGTGGTAATTTGCCCAAGGATTTAATTGCAGCCATCTTTTTGCTGGCGTCAATTAATTCTTCTTTAGTTAATTTTGACTTAACTTCTATGGCTACCGCAGCGTTATCTGCAGGAATTATTGCCGCTCTTTCAGAGAAGCGTAGGGTAGGGCAATTTAAAGCATCATATATAATTACATCGGTTTGAGGAGATATATCATCATTGTCGTCCATGATAAAGCCGCTACAAGCTGAAAACCTCTTAGGAAGATGATTATTAAGCCATTTAATTAAAACCTGTTCGGCTTCAGCGCCTCTTTCTCCATAATGAGGAACTTCTGCCTTAGCCTTCTCAAACTCAGCTATTAACATTATTCTCGCGTTATCAAAAAGGGTTTCCCTTGTTGGTTTATCCAGAGTATGACCTCCTTTTTATAAAGTAACATTAATAAAGATCCCCCAAAAAGTCCCTATGCTCATTTTTATCCGGAACGTACTCAAACAGGTCCCCCGGCTGGCAGTCAAGAGCGGCGCAGAGTTTATTTAAAACCTCAAATTCAATTCTAGTACTCTTATCATGGTAAAGGTTTAATACAGTGTTTTTATTAAGCCCCGCCATTTCTGCCAGTTCGCTCATTTTCATTCTTTTACTGCCAAGTATTATACTGAGATTGTTTTTTATCAATTTAATCCCCTCCTGCTTTTATTATAAACTAGGGGCATACAAAATATCAACCAAGGACAAAAGAATATTACCCAAATAAGAAACATTCCCTTGACAGTAATATCAGGGCAAGTTAAAATATTATCAAGATAAGACATAATATTG
The DNA here is from genome assembly GCA_023481335.1 of Bacillota bacterium. Lineage (GTDB taxonomy): Bacteria > Bacillota > Desulfotomaculia > Desulfotomaculales > Desulfotomaculaceae > JAMCWI01. The sequence goes on from JAMCWI010000142.1 coordinate 10,484, forward strand.
CCCAGGTAATACTTGAAAGGGGTGTTTGATAATTGACTAACAAAGAATGGCCGGAGATTTTAACACCGGAAGATGTTGCTGAAATCCTTGGAATTGATGTTAAAGAGGCACGAGGGTTGATTAAGGCGGGGGATCTCCCCTTCGCGAAGATTGGCCGACAGTGGAGGACTAAACGTAGCCGGATAGAGGAATACCAAAGAGATAAGGGTTTAAGTGTTGATTTCCAGGAATTTATCTACGCCAGGCAGGACGGGCTGTTATTGGGCAATCTGTCCAGGAAATATGCCAAGGCGAGAGAAGAGGCCAAAGGGCATTATGAGGCTATTCGGAATAAGCTGGCACCTGAATTCTATAAAGAGTTGATGGCCTTGGAGGATGCCCATAGCAGCATGGAAGCTGGGGCTATGGAAGTAGCATACCGACAGGGGTTTTCCGATGGTATAAAGATTATTATGCGGGCACTAGCGACGACTGATGCGAAGGTATAGAAGGCGCTTTAAATAATCTTCTGAAGTGAAGGCCCTGCCAGCTGGCGGGGCTTTTTTTTGCTTCATCAACAATTCACATTTTAGAAGATGTGTACTGAAGAATGACCGTATCGAAGGACACGGATTTTTTATTTTTAAGAGGTAATTACCTAAATTATGTTAAAATAGGTATTAAAATATGGGTCCACCCCGGGAGGTAAGGAATGATTACTATTGAGGAATACATTGCCCGAAGAAAGAAAGAAGACGGGTTAAAGGAGTCAAATATTGAGAATCGCATTGAAACCATTAGAATAATAGTGAATTATGTATTTGAATATTTTAATAACTATATTAATATAACTGCGGCTGAAGAAAGAACCGCTTTGCACGATGAAAAAATCGATAAATACCGTCAGTATATCCAAGAGTATGATTTAGAAGTAATAGAATGGCTTGTAAGGAATTATGGGGAACACGGTAGCCGTTTAGACAGAAATATTGGTAGGCTCTTGAAGGAGTATGATTTCTTTTTGCTCTATAATGAAGATAGCGAGTTTAGGAATGTGTCATATGATTGCTATTCTAAACTAATTAAGAAACTGCCCTTTTTAAATAATCAGACTGAAATGCTCTTTTTGTTCATAAAAGACCGCCACCGTGTCCTGAGTCAACGAAGCATGAAGTTTGATTCATTGCCAGTTATTTCAGATAGCATAACCGAGTGGATTGAAACAACCTGGACCAAGCATCAAGTTAGTATAGTCGCCTTTGTGGAGAGATGGGTCAGCTATTTTTTAGACAATGAGTCTTTATGGCCAGCGACCCACAGGAAAAAGAGTATCGACCCAGGGGTAAAGTATGAGTACGATTTTAGGCAAAAGAATAATCTGTTTAACATCGATTCCCTATATAGAAAAATACCCAAAAAGACCTATACAAAGGGCAAGAAACAGGAGTTTGAAATATTGATGATGTATTACTGGCTACATAACGCGGAAGGAGATAGCGGTTATTGGCAAGAATATATAGAGAAAACATTGTCTTGAATACAATAGCTTCTTGGCATGTGACTTTCTCTACCGGAGTGTGATTATATGATTAGTAACAACCAAATACAAAATATTGTAACATAATAGGGGTAATTCTAGGATATTTCCTTGTACAATAACCTCAAAACACGAATGTGATAGGGGCTTATACGATGGCAGGAAATGTGGTTAAGGTTAAAGATGGCCAATATAGGCTTAGATACAAAGACTCTTCAAAGTATGTAAAGGCCAAAAATGATACAGAGGCCGGTAAGCTGCTTGCCCGGTTTGTAACCGAGATTGACAGCGGCGATTTTACGCAGCCGTCAAAGATTACTTTTAGGGAATTCGCTCAAAAATGGTTAAAGGATTACGCAGAAATAGAATTGGCACCAAAGACAGTTTACAGGTATAAAGAGCTATTGGAAGGCAGAATATATCAGGCTTTCGGGGATAAGAAATTAGACAAAATTAGGCCGCTGGACCTGGTGGACTTCTATAACAGCCTGAGGAAAAAGCACAAATATACGGGTGCTGCAAAAGACGGCAGCCGCGTAGAAAAGGAGACGGAAAGACTTTCAGAGCAGACAATTAAGCACTACCACAGGCTGATAAGTGCCATGCTTGAAAAGGCTATTAAATGGGAGATATTGCGCGGCACCAATCCAGCAAAACGGGTTGATGCTCCAAAGACCGAAAAGAAAAAAGCAAAATGCTTTGATGAAAAGCAGGTTCGGGTCCTTTTAAAGGCCCTGGAGGATGTAGGCCAGGAGGAAATAAAATACAAAGCAGCTACAATGATAGCCCTGATGACCGGGGCCCGGCTGGGTGAGATTATGGGTCTGGAATGGCTGGACATAGATTTTGTCAGTAAGGTTATTGAGATTAGACAAAGCAGCCAGTACTTGCCCGGGCAGGGTGTTTTCACGAAGAACCCCAAAACAGAAACCAGTAAGCGCCGGATTTCAGTAAATGATACCCTGTTAAAACTTCTGGAGGAGTATAAAGAGGCTCAGCGCAAAAAAGGCTTTATTTGTCAGGATAATAACCGCCTATTTGTTACCTGGGACGGAAAGCCCATGCACCCCTATACAATTACTAAATGGTTCCCGGACTTTCTAAAGGACAATAAGCTGCCACACATGAATTTCCACGGCCTGAGGCATACCAGTGCTACATTCCTAATAAGCCGGGGGATGGATATAGAAACAGTGGCTGGCCGGCTGGGACATAGCACCTCAGCAACTACTCAAAACGTTTACAGTCATTTCCTGGAGAGCAAGGACCGGCAGGCGGCGGATCTTATGGAGGATACATTCAGTAATAAGAAAAAAGAAAATAAAAGAAAAGAAAAAAAAGTTTAGCAAGGAGTTACACTTTTTTATAAGCTGACTAAGTTTAATGCTATTTAACGTAAATATAGCCTGATAGACAAGAATGGATTTGAGCATTCTTGTTGAGTCGTTTAGCACCACTCTTTAATATTCTTTCCTTTATACATTTATTGCAATATCTTTCTGCTAAGAGGGCTCTTGAACTGCGCTCGAACATATTACCGCAAAATGGGCAAGTCGCTCTCATGTTCAACCCTCCAGTTCCCTAAAAACTCTTAAAACAGCATTTATTGCTTTATTATATGTTGAGTACGGACCACTGCACCATGGACTCCTTTTTCGCTCAAGACGATCCGGCAGTCGAATAGTTTTTCCTTCTACATAATACTCTTTTCCATAATTCAATATTTCTATAACATATTCATGATTTCCATGTTTTGTAAACCACCTTGTAACATTATTTAGCTCCACATATATCCAGTCGTATAGTGTTAAATCAATCTGGCCCAAATCCTCTATTAGATCCATCGTGGTTTGATATCTCATTGATGGGTCTATGTGCAACGCATTTTTGATTATTGTTTTCAAGCGTCTCGGGATATGGGGTAAAAATTTGTTGCGGTTTGGAAAAGTACCATCTAAAACTTTTTGCCTAAGTTCATGCATATCCCGTGGTTTTTGCGCATCAAAGAAATTGTTCCCATTACACATACGGTATAAAGTCAAACCAACTTGATAAATATCTGCTTGCTTTGTTGCCCCTGTATAACGGAAAGCTTCTGGCGGAAAATGCCAAGGGTACAGAGGAGGGTTTTGGGCAACGCCAAGGTTGTCAGTAGGGCGCATTTGACCAAAATCGGCAAGCATAACTGAACCATCGTCTTGTATTAATAAATTGCTTGGTTTTATATCGTAGTGAACATAACCGTCACCGTTAGAATGGACATGGTGAAGGCCTAGTAAAAACTCATGTGACCATTTAATAATCTGCCTGACAGTAAGTGAACCCCTATTAAGGATATCCTGTACGGAACCATTTTTATAATGCGGCATTACTATTCTTATTTTGTCTGCATCCTGACACGCATACATCACAGGAACGATATATGGGTGTTTATTCGTATATAGGTTTTGAGCTTCTCGAAAATATTCCCCAGGGTTATCGAAATCCTTTAAAGGTATTTCCTTCAAGGCGATCATTCCGTTTAATTGGGGATCATTAGCTAAAAATACTTCCGAGTTCCGGCCCTGCCCAACACCTATCTGCCTTATTTTATCTACTACTATTGTCGATACTACTTGCAAAATTTATTCCTCCAACAATCCTAAGGCTGCAACACCAGCTAAAATAGATTCTTTATATTTATCGTTCATTTGATCCCAGCCCT
>JAMCWI010000132.1 GCA_023481335.1 Bacillota bacterium
GTTCATTGAGAAAGCCAAACGCTAGATTAACGAGCTGACCGGCGAACTTCTGAACCTGTTTATTGAGCGGATTGAAGTCGGTGAACGAGGCGAACGCTACTCAAGAACGGCGGAGCAAACGATTATCATCCACTACCGGGACATCGGCGTACTCGGTGCATTCGCGGAAGAAACACAGAAAATAGCCGGATAACGGCAAAGGCAGACAGCCAAATCTGCTGTCTGCCTCACCAAACACCCACGGTTCACATCATGTCCCTATGGACACGGACATAAGACCGGCAGTCTTTTTTTAGCTAGATAATGATACAGATGATTCCTCCCGAACCTTCGTTCACTATGCGCTGGACGGCCTCCTGCAGCTTCTGCTGGGCGTTTTCCGGCATCCGGTAGAGCTTGTTCTGGATACCCTCGCGCACCAGGTCGCTGACCGACTTGCCAAAAATTTGCGATTCCCAAATCTTCCGCGGGTTTTCCTCAAATTCGCTCAGCATGTAGCGCACAAGTTCCTCGCACTGTCTTTCAGTGCCGATTATTGGGGTGATTTCGGTGGTAATGTCCGCCTTGATCATATGCAGGGACGGGGCGCTGGCCTTTAGTTTCACACCGAAACGGTTGCCCTGGCGGATCAGCTCGGGTTCCATCAAATCCATGTCAGCCAGGGTGGGACTGACTACCCCGTAGCCTGATTCGCGCACTTCGTTAACGGCCTGGGACACCTTGTCATACTCCCGCTTCGCCACACTCAAGTCTCTGACCAGGCGGAACAGCTCGCGCTCGTCCTCCACGTTAAACCCGGACTGCTCGGTGAGCACCTTGTAGAACAGCGCAGTAGGAGAAGTCACCTTGATTGACGCCGAACCTGTCCCCATATCCATGCTTTTGAGAGCTGCCTGATCTACAAAATCATAATCCGCAAGGCCTTCCACGGCCCCCGACACGTCCCTCAGCCGGCGTACATTTTTAACTGTCTCCTGTACCGCCTCTTCAAATTTTTGGCGGAGCCAGTGCCTGAACTCAAGCTCCTCGACCCATAGCGGCAGGCCGATATTGACCTCGTTAACCGGGAACTCGTACAGTATTTTTTCCAGGATCATAAAAACATCGGCCTGGTTCATCAGGGCACAGTCAACAGGGATCACCGGCACGTCGTATTTTTCGGACAGTTCTTCGGCCAGTTCAACTGTTTCCTGGTCGCCGGGATGCGTGCTGTTTAAAAGGACCAGAAAGGGACGGTTAATTTCCTTCATTTCCGTTATGACTCTCTCTTCGGATTCGACGTAATTTTCCCGCGGGATATCGGTAATGGTCCCATCGGTAGTCATAACTACTCCCATAGTAGAATGTTCGGTGATAACCTTTCTCGTGCCCATTTCAGCAGCTTCCTGGAACGGAATGGGCTCCTCGAACCAGGGGGTGGAGACCATGCGCGGCCCGTCTTCCTCGTCGTAGCCGAGCGCCCCTTCCACTCTATAGCCAACGCAGTCAACAAGCCTCATCTTTATCGTCAGATTCGGTGTAATTTGGATCTCCTGCGCCTCGTTGGGAACGAACTTAGGCTCGGTGGTCATAACCGTACGTCCTGCTGCCGCCTGCGGCAGTTCGTCTTTGGCCCGCTCACGGTCGTAAGGGTTTTTAATATTGGGGAGCACCATCAGTTCCATAAATCGCTTGATAAATGTCGATTTACCGGTACGCACTCCTCCCACCACTCCCAGGTACAGATCCCCGCCGGTACGCTCCGCTATGTCGCGGAAGATATCGTTCTTTTCCATGTCCACACTCCCTTCGGAAAATTTTTAAAGGATTTTTTATGTTAACTGACAGCTTGGTCGCATCCCTCCTCTGCCGGCCTACAAACACCGCCAGGCAAGTCCCGCTGGGAAACCTGGTACAGGTCTATTTTTTTCTGGCATACATTAACAGTACATATATATGAGCCTGTTCCACAATTATGACCAAAGTAAGGAAAAAATCGCGGGACAAAATAGGTGTGGACAAACGATAAGGAGTGATAAAAGCAGGTTTTTAATAAATCTTTAATAGAATCGTTATTCGCACTTAATATATAGAGATTATTAATCTTTTATAGTTTTTATTCCGGATTGGAGGTTATAAATATGTGCCAGTGTGAAGGATGTTCGTGCGGACAACAGGTTTCCCCGGTCGATCAAATAGTGGAGGCCGGCATAAAGATTGAAAAAAGCCGGCCTCGGTTTTTACAGCAGGCCGGCCCTTGAGGACTACAACGAGAAGATCCGGGACGTGCTGATCTCACTGGCCTGGGACGAGGCAAGGCACGTGGAGGAATTTGCCGGCCTGGGCGAGGCGCTCAAAAAAATGAAACTTTTGCGGCCCGCTGTGAGACGCCCGATCTAAGGGATTAAAACCTGACCCCATTATAAAAAACCGGGCTTAATGCAAAGCCCGGTTTTCCCTCTTTGCCGGCCGCCGGCCGGCTTAAACCCCTCAGGCGCCGCCGAACCCGATCGTCACCTCTTTGCCCTGCACTATTACCGGCACTTTGCGTGTGCCGCCGGTTGCCTCCAGCATCTTTGACAGGGCATTCTTGTCATTCTTTACGTCAAAATACTCGTAAGGTGCGTTTCGCCGGGCAAGGTCGTCCCTGGCAGCTATGGTGTAGGGTCAGCCATCCTTGCCGTAAACAATAATTTTCTCCAAAACAAAACTTCCCCTTTTTAAGATTTTATTATATACGAGGGGGGTATTATTACAATACTTTATAGGTAAAAAATTTTTGTCCGTTGCCCCGAACTTATGTCCGGTATATAATAGTTACATAAAGAGGGTGAGTCATCTTGCGAACGGGTATAGCCAACCTGCCGCTGCACGGCCACCACTGCCCGCGCTGGCTTTTCGAGCGGATGGTGAAACTGAGTTCCGCCATAATTGAGGCAATTGTTGAGGAATACGGCCCGGACGAAGTGCTGGAGCGCTTTTCCGACCCGTTCTGGTTTCAGGCCCTGGGCTGTGTGGTCGGGTTTGACTGGCATTCCTCCGGCCTTACCACCGTTTTGTGCGGCGCCTTAAAGGAGGGGCTTCGCCCGAAACAGCGCCACCTGGGGCTTTACCTGGCGGGAGGGAAGGCCATGGCCTCGCGCAAAACCCCGCATGAAATCGAGCAGTACGCGGACCGTGACGGCTTGCCCATTAATGTCCCCTCGCTGCAGTACGCCAGCAGGATGTCGGCCAAGGTTGACAACTCAGCGGTGCAGGACGGCTTTCAAATTTATCACCACGTTTTCGCCTTTACCGCCGGCGGAAAGTGGGCGGTAGTACAGCAGGGGATGGACCGGTCAGGCGGCTGGGCCCGGCGCTACCACTGGCTGGGGGACAATGTCGATACTTTTATCCGGGAGCCCCACTCTGCGGTCTGCGGAAGCCCGGTGGAGCGGGTCCTGAACATGGTGGCCGGGGAGAGCGCGGGGGCCAGGGACATTTCGCTGGACCTGGCCGGGAGGCCGGAAGAAGTAATAAAGACCCTGAAAAAGATAGCGGACCTGCCGGCCGACAAGCTGAAAACGCTTGACCTGCCGGCCGCCCACTCCGTGCCCAGGGCTAACCGCATTGACAAAACGCTTTACAAAATTTACGACATCCAGCCTGGTTCTTACGAGGGGCTGCTTGCTTTAGAGGGTGTGGGGCCGGCCACTGTCAGGGCCTTCGCCCTGACCGCCGAAGTGGTTTACAACGCCAGGGCCAGCCGCAGGGACCCGGTCCGCTACAGCTTTGCCCACGGTGGAAAGGACGGCCACCCCTTCCCGGTGAACCGGGAAAATTATGACCGGACGATCCTCCTCCTGGAGAATGCCCTGTGCCGCGCCAAAACGGGGGACAGTGAAAATATCAGGGCGCTGCAGAGGCTGGCGGCAATTGGCTCTAAAGCCAGTATTGAGGATACTTTCGCTCCGGCAGGAGATTATTCACAATACCTTTTTAAGTAATTATAAGCTTTAAAAAGACCTGTTAAGGGAATTAAAAAACCCTTTTACAGTTCACGGCAAGATGTTATTTACTACGATCAAAAAATATAAGCTTTACCCATGACTGTAACTGCTTTTGTCTATTTTCAGGGCTGCCCGGGCTACTTCCTCCATCTCGTCCGTACGCCCCCTGGTCATCAGGTTGTTAACCGCTGTGCGGGGGGAAAGTCCCTCGAAGAGCACCCGGTAAATCTGGCCGGTGATAGGCATCTCAACCCGGCATTTTTGCGCGAGCAACCGCGCGGCGCGGGTTGTACGGACGCCCTCGACCACCATTTTGACCTCAGCCAGGGCCTCCTCCAGGGTCCGGCCACCCCCTATGGCCATGCCTGCCCGGCGGTTGCGGCTGTGCATGCTGGTGCAGGTGACGATCAGGTCACCCACTCCGGCCAGCCCTGCAAACGTAAGCGGGTGGGCGCCCATTGCCATTCCCAGGCGGGATATCTCGGCCAGCCCGCGCGTCATCAGTGCGGCCTTGGTGTTGTCTCCGAACCCCAGGCCGTCGGCGATGCCGGTACCCAGGGCAATAATATTCTTCAGCGCACCGCCCAGTTCCACGCCCACCAGGTCGGGATTGGTATAAACACGGAAGCTCTCCCGCATAAAGAGGTCCTGGACATATTCGGCCGTTTCCATCCGCGCCGAGGCCGCCACAACCGCGGTGGGCATATCCAGTCCCACCTCCTCGGCATGGCTTGGCCCGGAGAGAACCGCGTAGCGGCTGAGGGCCTCCTTCCCGGCCTCTTCGGCGAACACCTGGGAAGGCCGCTCCAGGCTGTCCTCCTCCAGCCCCTTGGCCACGTTGACACACACCGTTTTATCCGCAAGGTGAGGCAGCGACAGGCTTAAGACCTCGCGGAAAACATGAGACGGCACCCCAAAAACCGCCGTGCCCGCTCCATCCAGCGTTTCTCCCAAATTGTCAGTAACTATGACCGCCTGAGGTATTTTTACACCCGGCAGGTAACTCCTGTTTTCCCCCTCCGCGTTAATCGCGGCGGCCAGCCCGGACCGGCGGGCCCACATCCGTACGCTATATCCTTTTCCCGCCAGAAGGACAGCCAGGGCTGTGGCCCAGCTTCCGGCCCCGACAACACCGATTTTTTCAGCCATATTACCCGCAACACTCCCTTCCGTGGCGCATGGCCGCTAACTTGTTCAACTTATAGGAAATTAAAAGGCAAAGAAAGTAAAGTGAAGCCTGACCCCTTATTTCTTCTGCCAGATGCGCGGCTCAGTGCCGGCCAGCAGCCTCTTTATGTTCGGTACGTGCTTGTACACGGCGAACACCGCGGCAAAAGCGCCTAATACCAGGTAGGGGGTCTCCAGGTGGAAGGAGAGCATGAGAAAAGGTATGGAAACTGCAGCCACAATTGAACCAACCGAAATATATCTGGAAATGCCTGACACGGCCAGCCAGATGGCCGCCATAGCCGCCCCCACAGGCAGGGAAATTGCCGTGATGACCCCTACCCCGGTGGCGACCAGTTTCCCGCCCCGGAAGCCCAGAAACACCGGCCAGCTATGGCCGGCAAGGGCGGCGGCGGCAGCAAGCGCTACCAGGGATGCCCCGCCGAAATTTTTTGCCAGCAAAACAGCCAGCACCCCCTTGCCCAGGTCACCGGCCAGAGCTACGATACCCGCCGCCGGCCCGGCGTTTCGCCAAACGTTGGTGGCGCCGACATTTCCGCTCCCCAGCTTCCGGATGTCGATACCCTTCCAGTAGCGCGCCACCAGGTAGCTGAAGGGGATGGAACCAATCAAGTAGCTAACGACTAAAACGAGGATAACCTTCATCATACCACTCTCCGGGACAGAATTATTGAAATATACAAGGTATTAAATTCCGGCAATTTTACAAATTGCTTAATACTTCACATTAACCCCCCAGATGAATATGCCGTCTAGTTCAAATAAGTGAATAAGTGAAGGGACAGGCACCATCATCCCATCATCTCTTTAAGGGCTCTTGTAATAGTATACCAAAATTCCCATTTCTTCTAATCCGGTATTATTTCCCTGCAGCCTGTCATTCCCTGGATTCTCTCTTGCGCAGCACGAAACGGACAGGCGTCCCCTCGAAGCCGTAAGCCGAGCGGAGCTGGTTTTCCAGGTAGCGCAGGTAGGAAAAGTGCATAAGCTCCGGATCGTTTACGAATAAAACGAATTTCGGTGGCTTCACCCCGGCCTGAGTGACGTAAAGAACCTTAAGCCTTCTCCCTTTATCGGACGGGGGCGGGTTTTGCCGGACGGCTTCCCGGATCAGGGCGTTTAAGTCCGGGGTGGCGATGCGGGTGGAATGCTTGTCGGCCACAAAGTCAACCGTTTCAAGGACCCTGTTCACCCTTTTGCCGGTCAGGGCGCTGGTGAAAACAAGCGGGGCATACTGGATAAAGCCCAACTCCTGCCGGATGGTTTCGGTATAGCGGTCCATCGTCCGGTGATCTTTTTCGACCAGGTCCCACTTGTTAATTATCAGCACTATCGCTTTGCCCCCGTCGTGGGCATAGCCGGCGATGCGCTTGTCCTGCTCCGTCACCCCGGCGTAGGCGTCGATCACCACCAGGACGACGTCGCTGCGGTCCGCGGCGCGCAGGGCCCGGACTACGCTGTAGTATTCGGTGGGAACGTCCACCTTGCTCTTCCGGCGCATGCCGGCGGTGTCGATGATCACGTAATGCCTGCCGTCTCTCTCAAAGGGAGTGTCAATAGCGTCGCGGGTGGTGCCCGGTATTGTGCTCACAATTACCCTGTCCTCACCCAGGATGGAATTAACCAGGGAAGACTTCCCAACGTTAGGACGGCCGATAACCGCTATCTTGATTACGTCAGGGGCATACTCTTCTCCCGCATCGGGCGGCAGGAGCGTAACCAGCCTGTCCAGCAGGTCGCCTGTATTCAGGCCCTCGGCCGCTGAAACAGGAAGGGGGTCGCCAAGGCCCAAACGGCAAAAATCGTAAATCTGGTCTACGGACTTATAGTTTTCCACTTTATTGGCCACCAGTATTGCCGGCCTGCCTGAACGCCTTACCAGCGCGGCCACTTCCTCGTCGACCGGGGTCAAACCCTGCCTGGCGTCCACAACAAACAGCACCACGTCCGACTCGTCTATGGCCAGTTCGGCCTGGCGCCGCACGCCCTTGATTATTTCACCTTCATCACGGAAGTCAAGGCCCCCTGTGTCAACCAGGGTGAAACTCCTGCCGGACCACTCCGCGTTCTGGTAAAGCCGGTCACGCGTGACACCGGGTGTATCTTCGACTATGGCCACCCGGCCCCCGACGACCCGGTTAAATAAAGTTGACTTCCCCACGTTCGGCCGCCCGACAATGGCTACAACGGGATTTGGCAATAAAAACACCACCCTTAAAGTTCGAGGTTAGAAGTTAGAAGTTGGAAAAAGAAATTAAAAATTAAACCTTATTTGCCGCCTGAAAATAGCTCGCTTTTTCCGGACCGTGCAGCAGGACTTCAGCCAGCTCGCGCGGGCCTTCCACAACGGCAATGCCTGTTCCCAGGCGGCCGGCCAGTTCACCCAGGGTCATGCCGTCAAGCAAGAGGGGTTCGTCCCTTTTTAACATCGTCAGAGGCAGGATAACAAGTTTGCCGCGGGCATCAGAAAGCTCAGAGACAATGTCCGAGCCCGTAATCAAGCCGGCCACGGTCACCTTCCCGCCGAAAAAATTGTTTTTTATCACCGCCGCCTCAATGCGCACTCCCTCCACAGCGGCGTTAAGCCTCCGGACGACCTTGCTTAAGACGGGCCCGGCCAGTTCGCCGGTTACCGCCACGGCCTCAACCGGCCTCCCTGCCGCCGCCGGCAAATCCCTCTCCACAGCCTGCCACTCTTCGAGGAACAGCCGGGTGAGTCCTACCCCGTTTTCGATTTGGGGGTAATCCGCGTATCCTTCAGCAGGGGGCAATTCCACCCCGGCCAATAAATAAAATTCATCCGAGGCAAAAATGAATGGGTAACCAAAACGTCCCAGGCATTCTTCCTGCTTTTGACGCACAAATGTCACCACATCCAGGGCTTCGGCCCCTTTATAGGACCTTATGGGGTTACACTTCTCCCTGTGCCCGGTCAGTCCCACGGGGACAACAGCCAGGGACCTGACAGCGGGCCAGAGCCCGGCCAGATCGGTAAATGTTCCGGCCAGTTCGCTTTTGTCGTTTAAGCCCGGACAAAGCACCGCCTGGGTGTGCATCTCGATGCCGGCTCCGGCCAGGCGGCCAAGCTGTTCCATAATCCGTCCCGCGCTTTTGCTTCCAAGCATTTTTTCCCGCAGCCGCGGGTTGGTAGTGTGCACCGATATGTAGAGCGGGCTGAGCCGCTGGCCGGCAATGCGGCTTAGTTCCGCGCCGCCCAGGTTTGTCAGGGTAATAAAGTTGCCGTTCAAAAAGGACAGGCGGTAATCGTCGTCTTTTACGTAGAGAGTGTCCCTCAATCCTGAAGGCATCTGGTCGACAAAGCAGAACAGGCACTTGTTGGCGCAGCGGATAGTTCTCCCGCAGGCGTTCTCGCCGAAATTTAGCCCCAGGTTTTCGTCAAAGTCTTTTTCCACGTCGATGAGCCATTCTTCACCGCCGGCCTTAATTACCCTGACAGATATACTATCGTCGCTCTCCAGGAAACGATAGTCAATTATATCACGAACGGGGGCGCCGTTTATCTCCATCACGCGGTCTCCCGGCCCTAGATCCAGTTCGGCCGCAATGCTTTCCGGCTCTACCGCGAATATTTCCAGGCCTTTACTCTCCATAAGACACCCCCCTGTACTCTCAAATATTATCTAAAAATGGCGGAGTGTCAAGGAAGATCTGTCAGATTGCCTATTACCTTTTGTACAAGAGAGCTTAAGCCGCCGTATTCTTTCTTTAATCCAAGGCGGACGAGATAAAGGCCGAGTGGCGAAAAAAGCGGCATCCGCCGCAAAAATTGGCCGGCCACCAGGAGGGCATTGTCACGCGCCGGGGTGTCGACCATGTAGAACTCTTCTTTCGGCAGCCTGTATAAATCAAGAAAACTGTCGATCAGCCGGTAGGGCATACCTTTTTCCCCTTTCAGCCACAGGGCGTAAACCTTATTCCCCCGCCCGTCCCTCCCGTGATATAATATTCTTCCTGCCGACTTTTTTTTAGCCCGCGGCAAAGGTAGTCTCCGCAGCTCATCAACTCCCGGTTCCGCTTTCACCGGTAAATAACCGGTGTGAATCGCCCCCGCCACAGCTGCCAGGGGAAATCTGCTGTCGCTGAAATAGAGCACTTTTTTTTCCATGAATTACCTCAAGCTCCCGTCTAACGTCTTTAACTAGCTTTACGACCTTGAAATAGGCCGCCTGAGTACCTGCCGTGACTATGGGCCGCCCCATCCGGATAAACCCCCAGCGACGCGACAAAAATCCTCCTATCATCATGGTCAGGTTTACCCTGACCATGACGTTGACCAGCATATAGCCGTCGCGCGGCGTGTCAAACATGGCGGCAAGCCCTGCCATTAAATTTTCCAGTACTTCGGGCCGGTTGCGCCGGGCGACAATGTACACTTCATTCCCAAACTCGTCTTGCCCCATGAAAAACATTTGCCCGTGCTCATCTGCTTCCTGCCGGTCGTACAGGGGAATCCGTAAAAAAGTCTCTTTTTCAGGTATGCGATCCGCCGGTAAAAACCCCAGGTGAATAGAGGCGGCGGTCACTGATGAGTGAGTGCCGCCGTAGCAGTGATAGATTACCTTCATCAGCCACCTCGATTCGGTTGTCGGACGTCAATTCGGTCGTCAGACATCGGACGCCGGACGTTAGGATTGAAAAACAATACAATTTTCCTTATGCAACGGTTTTGCTTGGCGTAAAGCAAGGAAGCGAAGACCCCCGGCGTTCAATTCTGTCGCCGTCATCTCGGACATTAGAAGTAAAGAACTTATTTAATGCCTGACGACTATGTATGTGCCGTTCTCCAGGTCGTGCACCATGGCATCAAGTATTCTACCCAGATAGCGCGCCATTCTTTCCCGCTCCTCCTCATCCCGGGCAAAAAAAATGGGCGCGCCGCCGCTCACCTGGTCCATGTTCAAAGTAATCACGGCTAAAATGCTTCCAACCGTCAGACTGCCCAAGTAGACGTCACCTTCTTTTTTTGACCGCCCGCAAGCCGGGACCGGACTTGAGCGGCTTGCTGCTGGCGCTTTCCAGCACGGGAGTCAGCCTGACTGCAGCTATCAGCTGCTCGATATCCTTTTCAACGGGGACAATAAAGAGTCCCACCTCCCCGGTATCGTTGTTTTTCCTGGCAAGCGGCGTATATTCCGGAGTATCTATATCCTTTTTTACACCGATCATTACCGATGCAGTAAAAACCATGGCATTTCTCTGGCCGAGGTCGTGAATAGTCGCTTTGGCGTTAGCGTCTTTAGGGATAATTTTGACAGCCAGGCCGTCCTTTAGCATCTTTTCCCGCGCCTCTTTCAGGCCCACTTCCATCATGCCGATTTTATCAACCATTAAAACAGTCCGCTCAAAATAAAACCCGGCCGGTACAACCTCACATATATCGCCTACAACAGCCCCCTCCATAAAGTGGTAGCTGAATAAGACGGCGGCGACAGCTACGGCGCCCGTCCAGGCCAGGCCGAAAAACTGGGCCGCCATGCTGGTGAAAAACGCCGTCCCCATCGCCAGGTAGTTTCTCGCCTCGAATGTCCTGGCTATACCCTCTATGTAATCGAGCCCCCTCTTTACCAGCTCGGTTTGTTCCAGGCTTTCCAGGGTCAGCCTTTCGATGCTCCGGATCTCCCTGAACTGCTGCGCCGCCAGTGCCAGGAAGGTCACGGCGGCGTAGTCCGGCTTGAGAATTGCCGGCACGGCGACAGACCCCAGGGCCGAGGCTATAAAGCCCAGAAAAAGGTGAGCCAGGTAGGCGTGGGGGTAGCCTGGATACTGCCGGTAATCAACTCGTAGAAGCGTATACCTGGTAAAGGTGCCTGCCAGTATACCGGCCAGAATTACAATGATATGGTGCGGCAGATCAAACATCGCACGCGCTCTCCCCTTTACTCCCCGCTCTCATCGTCCTTTCCGGACCTGCCCCACGGTTTGCGTGCCGACCCGCGCGGGAAAAAGGGGAAAAGTTCCCGGCCAAACCCACCAAGCCGCTTTTTAGCATTGGCCGTACCACCGGAACTGATCAGGAGGAACGCCAGCCCGCCGACCACCGTCAGTCCCAGGACCCAGCCCAGGGCTTTCCATGAACCCTTTGTAGCTCCTGCCGATTTCCCCGGCGCCGTCTTCCCGAACGGGGCCGGAGTGGCAGGAGACAGTCCCATCACAGTGGGAAGGGCTTCGGCAAACATGTCGACGCCCCGCTCGGCCTCCTCCTTGCTGTTTGTGTGCGTGCCCGCTTCAATAAGGAGAGCGGCGGGCGACAGGTCTTGGTTGTAATCCCCCCTGCCCACGAAGATCTCTTTGACAACTTTCGGGTGGAGGTCGTTTACCGCGGCCATCATCTGTTTGGCAAAATCCATGTTCGCCGACATGCGCGGGTTTTCACGCCCCACCACCAGGCGCATTTTGGCCACGTCTTTGCCGCCAATGTCCGCGCGGTAATAGTTTGGGTCAGGAATGCCGTCCCGGTGAACGTCGAATATGGCCACCGGGTTCATTTTCATCAGGTTAACGGCGGTCCGCCGCGACCTGGTGTAGGCGTTGTTGTCGTGCGGGTCGTGCGGGGTCTGGTCGTAGTTCACGGCCATTCCCTTGCTCTCCAGGCGGTCGACGATGGACTTGCCCACCTGGTAAATGCCCCCCTTGAAGGGGATGGCCGCGGTACCGTCGGACGGGACATAAGACTCGTCACTATGCGTGTGATAGACCGCGAAGCTTCCTGGCTTTTTCTCCGCCACGCTTGTCAGCGCGGGTTTCTCCAGGCCGGCGTAAAGTTTGGTATAGGAGAGTATATTTTCGTCCATTCCCAGAAAGCCTGCCTCGGCCAGGTCGCCAACAACCCTGCTTATCCGGTAATGGCGCCCCTCCGCGGTGTACAGTTCATCGCCGGAAAAAGCCGTCCTGGCCATCATCGAAAGCACGTTACCCTGTTCGTCAACAATTGTTGTAAACCTGCCGGTCAAGTGGTCGGGAGACTCGCTCTGAAAGATCCCGGCAAGCGAAAGGGTGGGCGCGGCAGGCTCTTTTTTGCCGACAGTATAAGCGAGGGCTAACAGCGCGACAGCCGCAACCGCCATTCCAGCTAATTTCCTCTTATTACCTTTCATCCTTTTCCGCCTCCTCTACCCGGTTTTTCCCGGCTGCCGGTGTTTCCCGCCTCGTGAATTTCAGGTTTCTTTAAGGCCTTAACCAGTTCCCCCGGCCTTCCTTTTGCAACCGGGCCGCCGGCCAGCCTCTCTCTGGTCTCACCGATTACTTCGGCCAACAGCACGCCGATGATTCCGGCCAGCACGATCGTGTCAAAAGCGCCGGCCCCGCCGATGCTCACCGTGTAGTTCGACGGCGCCCCGCTCCCAACCAGCCAGAAATAGTGGGCAATATCCACCAGCAGTACCCCCAGCGTGGCCGCGATAAACGCCGAGCGGCGCGAGCGCCCGATCAGGTAAGCGACGAGACCGCCCACCAGCGGGTACAGGTATATGGCGTCGATTATGGCAAACCTGCCGGCCGGCTCAATGGTGGAGCCGGAATTCACCAGCGATCCAATCACATATACCGCCACGGCAGTAGCCGCTGCGGCGACCAGCGCCCTGACCCATTCTACCCGTGTCCCCGCCCTGGCCAGGAGGTAGATGGCCAGTCCAACAGGTACAAGAGCGCCACCGACGTTTATAGATGTCTTAAACGGGGCAAAAGGAATCGGGATGTTGATGAAGCTTCCCAGTATGATGGCGCCAATGGCTACAAGAGCTCCCTGGTCGGATAGCCTCATCCTGTCCAGCGCGCGGTGGGCCAGGCCCAGGTACACAATTACTGATAGTACAAGCAAGATTAGTACCCCGACGGGAAACCGCTCCAAACTGATCAACCTCCTCATTTTCTGGGAATATCACGGTTTAGGATTCCCTCCCGGGGCACTAATTATTCAAATTAAAAGAAGCTTCTGTCCTTATGATCAGCAAGGCCGTCCTGCAGAGATAAAACTTACGCTGGTAAGCCGGTGTCGGCCCCTTAACTTATTCACTTATTTGACTTGACATCGCGCCGGCATTTTTATCTGCCGTTTGTTATGGCATCATCATGGGTAGTAACCTTCTTTTTCACCAAAAAATGAAAGGCTGCCGTCATCATGACAGCAACCTTAAAATGGGGAGTATAATATTGGGCCTCGGGCCTTCGGAAACCATCCCGCCAGCCCTGGTTTATGATCCCCTTTAGCCTGTTCAAAGCTCAAAAACTATAAGATAGAGTCCTCCTGACTATTTTCTCCGTTTGGATCTTTCCTGGAAACTCCAGTGCGCTTCGCTGTCTCCTCCACTGCTTTGGCCACCAACGGGGCTACCTCTTCGTTAAAGAGCGAAGGGATTATATTTTCCGCGTTAAGCTCTTTTTCGGTAATAATCCCGGCCAGGGCATGCGCTGCGGCAAGGCACATCTCTTCGTTAATGGTCCTGGCCTGACAGTCCAGCGCTCCCCGGAAAACACCCGGAAAAGCCAGGGCGTTATTGATCTGGTTGGGATAATCCGACCTGCCGGTGGCTATGACCGCAGCGATGTCAAAAATATCCTCCGGCTGAATTTCCGGCTCCGGGTTTGCCAGGGCAAAAACCACGGGCCTTTCAGCCATTTTCAACACATCTTCCCTGGACAGCAGTCTTGGACCCGATATGCCGATGAACACGTCCGCCCCGGCGATGATCTCGCTTAATTTACCGTGAGCGCACTGCTCATTGGTGTTCTGGGCAATCCAGCGTTTTGACAGTACTCCGGACATTCTGTCCCTGGCAATGGCGCCTTTCCTGTCGCAGACAATTATATTGCGCGCGCCGGCATCCTTTAGTATTTTGGTGATGGCAACGCCGGCCGCTCCTGCGCCGCTTATTACCAGCTTAATACCGGAAATATCCTTCCCCACCACTTTAAGGGCGTTAATTAATCCGGCCAGGGTTACAATGGCGGTGCCGTGCTGGTCGTCATGAAAGACGGGGATGTCCAGAAGGCTGGTAAGCCTGTCTTCTATGTCAAAACATTTGGGCGCGGCTATGTCTTCCAGGTTTATCCCGCCGAAAGCAGGCGCCAGGGCCAGCACGGCTTCCACAATCGCCATGGGGTCGCTTACATCGAGGCAAATGGGAACGGCATCGATGTTCGCAAATTGTTTAAATAAAACAGCCTTGCCCTCCATCACAGGCAGAGCGGCGGTTGGGCCGAGGTTTCCCAGACCCAGCACGGCCGAGCCGTCTGTCACGATGGCTACCGAATTGCCTTTCATGGTCAATTTGTAGGCCAGGTTGGGATCCCTGGCGATGGCCTCGGATATACCGGCTACCCCGGGAGTATACACCAGGGACAGGTCCTCCCAATTTAATATGGGCCTCTTGGGGTTTATCTCGATCTTGCCCCCAAGGTGCCTCAAAAAGACCCTGTCGGCAACA
>JAMCWI010000175.1:0-12008 GCA_023481335.1 Bacillota bacterium
CATCCCGCTGGATGATACCGCCACCTTTGACATGCTGGCCCGGGGCGAGGGCATCGGCGTTTTTCAGTTGGAAAGCAGCGGCAATCTTTAAGAGTTCCCGGTTGACCGTCCTTTGTTCCTGAAAACCGTGATCCTGCAGCTCCAGGAAATAATGATCCCGGCCAAAAATCTCCAGATAATCCTGGGCCGCCCGACGGGCCTTGTCCGGCTGACCCCCCAGGATTTTATCCGCCACCTCACCGGCCAGGCAGCCGCTCAGGGCGATCAGCCCTTCGTTGTGGCGGGCCAACAGTTCCTTATCAATCCTCGGTTTATAGTAAAAACCCTCGGTATAGCCCAGGGATACCAGTTTTAACAGGTTTTGATAGCCCCTTTGATTTTCCGCCAGCAGCACCAGGTGGCTAGGCTGGTCATCCAATTTGGGCAGCCGGTCTGTTCTCCGCCGGGGTGCCACGTAAACTTCGCAGCCCAGGACCGGCTTCACTCCTTCTTTGTGACAGGCCTTATAAAAATCAATCACTCCGAACATGCTCCCATGATCGGTAATGGCCAGGGCGTTCATGCCGCTCTCCTTGGCCTGTTTGGCCACCTGGCTGATGCGGGTGGCCCCGTCCAGCAGACTGTATTCACTGTGCAGGTGCAGGTGAACAAATTGATTTTCCAGCTTTCTTCACCCCCTTATGGCATCGGTGTGTTCTTTTATTGTTTTATCACGTTGTTTGCCAAAGGACGATCAAAAAGAGGTGTACAGGAATCCTCCTGCATACCTCTTGATTTCCTAAGCCTTTTGCTGCTTTAATTCTTCTCGGATATCCTGCCAGCGGGCCCGGGACATCCGGGCAAAGACCGGATATCTGTCCACTTGTGGATGCTGGGTGACGGCCTGGAACCACTGGAGTGCTTCCTTTAGGTTGCCGTTGCGGTAAGACAAGTCGCCCAGTAAATACATCATGCGCAGTTCCTTCTTGACTTCGGAGGTGGACTCCCTTTCATAGGCGCGCTTTAAAAATTCCAGCGCCCGCTGCAGGGATTTTGCTTCGTTTTCTTTTTGACCCTGGTACCTGTACAGCCAGCCCAGCCGCAGATAGAGAGACCCCTTGACGGAATCCTTGGCGTTTCTCAACTCCTGGCAGAGGATCGCCAAGTTATACGCTTTAACGGCCTGCTCCAGGCTTCGCAAGCCGGTATACTGAGCCCCTTCGGTATGCCAACCGGACAGGATGGTGTTGATGGCGGCCTTCTCCGGTTCACTGAGAGGAACGTTGGTTTCTTTGGTAAACCCGTAACCGCAATGCTTGCAAATCAGCACATCATAAAAGAGGGGATTAATGCTGCTGTAGTAGCTGCAAAAATCACTGTCCTGTTTTTCTATCGATATGTATTTAGTTTTTACTTCAGGATGCAGAAATTCTTTGCCGCAGTTCGGGCAGTTTACTTTTGCATAAAAGATCATTTCTTCGTTAACTTGCATTGTATTACGCTCCCACCAATGAAACTTCTTTTACTCTATTATACTATAAATTTTAACTGGTGAGGACATATCTACCAAGCCCTAATTGCACGATTTTATAAATATCTCCTGGCACCTAAGTATCGCCCGATAAAAAATGGATCATGAAAGGAAGTCACGGTGACGCCTTCTTTGGTCCGGGCGTTAATAAACAGATCCTCCCCCTGGTAAATGCCCACATGTGAAGGCCCCGGGTCGATGGTTGAAAAAAACACCAGGTCACCCACCGCCAGATCTTTTTTATCCACCGGGCACCCGGCCTTAAATTGGTCCTGGGCATCCCTGGGCAGCTGCACCCCATTGACAAAGTAGGCCATGTAAGTCAACCCGGAGCAATCGATACCCCGGGTGGTCATGCCGCCCCACAAATACGGTGCTCCCGAGTATAAGCCCGCCACCGCCAAAATCTGTCTATTGCTGATTAATTGATATGCATCAATCATGATGCACTCTTCCTTATTTACAAAGGCACTGCCTCCCCGGGGCAAGCCGACAATGAAAAAATCCTTTTCCTGTCCCAGCAAAGGCAGGCGGCTGCCTAAGAATAAGGTGCCAAACGGTTCTCCGTGGGAACCGGCTGCCATACTCAAACCGGCCGTTGCCCGTATGATTTGCACAATGCCGGATTGTATCGGCCAGCGGGGCAAACAGAAGTGATCCATCCTTGCCCAACCCGGCGAGCCATCGTGGGCTTGAATGTGGAACCAGTCCCCCTCCACTCCCATAACCTGCGCCGGCCACCCCATTAAAAGCTGTGTAACCAGGGGAATCCCTTCCTCCGGCTGCTCCAGCACATCGGTTACAGCCACAGCCGTCAGCACGGTGGTACCTGCTTCAACTTGCCGCAGATCAGGCATGGAATCACTCCTTTGCCGGCTTTACCTAAACATTATTCGCTTATTGATTTGGCTATGCTTTCCACGGTGTAATTGCCAAAATCTGGTTGACCGTTGAGAAGCTGCATCATTTGCAGGAACCCTTTGGTGGCGCCGGGATCGGTGCTGAGTTTGGTCATGGCGGCCTGTTGGGCCTCTTCGTTTTCCCAGACCGAAATAACCAGAAACTTGTTGTTGTTGCCGTTGCATCTGGCCACGTAACCGTGCACCAGTCCGGGCTGCTCATTAATATAGTTCATATGCTCCCGGATGATTTCCAGCAGCGAATCACCCTGGCCTTCCTGTGCCTGCAGCTTGCCAAATGTGATGACTTTCAAGTTGTTACCCCCCGTATGATTTGTTTAGCACTGATTGGTAAAGTTGTTCATATTTTACCACCCATTGGTCCGCATTAAACTTACGTAAAACATAACTTCTGGCCCGGGCGGACATTTCTTGCCGCAGTGACCGGTCATTGAGCAGCAGCAATGTCAGCCTGGCCATTTCCTCAATCTCGCCAACCCGGGTTAAAAAACCCACCCGGCCATGTTCAATCACCTCCGGCACACCGCCGGAGCGGGTGGCCACCACGGGCACGCCGCAGGACAGGGCCTCCAGAGCGGCCAGGCCGAAACTTTCGCAGCAGGAGGGGAACAGCATGACGTCCGACGCTGCCAAAATGGGCGCAATGGTATCCTGCTGCCCCAGGAACAGAATATCCTTGGATACTCCCAAAGATTGGGCCAACGTCTGCGCTGCGGGCATGTCCGGACCGTCTCCGATCATCACCAATCGGGCCGGAATCTGCTGACGCACCCGGTGAAAGACCTGGATAACATCCTGCACCCGTTTGAGGGGCCGGAAATTGGAGAGATGGACCAGCAGTGCCTCACCCTTTGGCGTTAGCAGATGGCGTTCCGCAGCCACCTCAGGCGTAAATAAATCGGTGTCCACAAAATTATATAGAACCGGCAACTCCTTTGTATAATAAAAGGTTCCCCTGGTTTGTTCTGCTAAAAAGGAAGAAACCACTGTTACCGCGTCGCTGGCTTCTAAACCGTAGCGGGTAATCTCATAAAATTCCTGGTGAGCGCCCACCAGGGAGGTATCGGTGCCATGGAGCGTGGTGATTACGGGAACATGCCTGCCAAAGATTTGCCTGGCCAGGTGGGCGCCCAGGGAATGGGGCACCGCGTAATGGGCATGCAAAATGTCCAGTTGGTAGCAGCGCAGCACCTCCACGGTTTTATTGACCTGGGTTAAAAAATAAGGCGGTACTTCAAACAGCGGGTGGTGAAAAGCCGCCACTTCATGGACAAAAATGTTGTGCTGATAGGTGGCCAGCCGAAAGGGTCGCCCCACGGTTACAAAGTGCACCTCATGGCCCCGTTTGGCCAGGAGCTTTCCCAGTTCGGAAGCCACCACGCCACTGCCCCCGTAGGTGGAGTGGCAGAGGATGCCGATTTTCACTCCTTCACCCCCAGTAGTCCAAGGGGGTTGTGGATGGCCAAGGGTGCGGGGGTGATAAACCCTTCCCCGTACATTTTGCCAATTAATGAACCAAAATAACGGTCTCTGCTTTCAATGACGGACAGCATATTGCCCGGTCCCGCATTTAAAAAGGTTTCGATCCTGTTTAAATCTTTGCCGAATTGAGATGCGTGGGCTGTCATGGCCAATCGTTTTGTCCGGTAGCAGTCCGAAACATCCACAATAAATGTGGGCTCTGCGGCCCTGGCCAAGAAATAATACCATATTTGTTCCGCCCTGAAGGGAGGCAGCCGGCAGTCAACCTTGGCCAAACCCGCATCAAAATGGGCCTCCTGCACCAGCCGGGAAGCATTGACATGGTCCGGGTGGCGATCCTCCCCGTAGGGGCATAAAATCAGCCGGGGCCGACTTTGCCGGATTACCTCCACCAACTGCAAAAGGTATTTCTTTTCGGCGGCAATCCCCCGGTCGGGGATGCCCAGGCAGTTGCGCCAGGTGAGTCCCAGCACCTCCGCCGCCCGCCTGGCCTCCTCATGCCTCTCCTCGGCGGTGCCGTTGCTGGCCATTTCACCGGCAGTCAAATCCACAACCCCCACCTTAAGACCTTGCTTAACAAATGTTGCCAAGAGGCCCCCTGTGCCTACCTCCACATCATCGGGATGGGCGCCAACGGCCATTACATCAATCTTCAATACGGTAATCAACCCCTTTTGGTAGTTTATTCGGCGGGGGGGAGAAAAATCCTTTTGGCTGTTGGCCGTTGGCTTTTGGCTTTTGGCAGATTTATTGGCCAATGGCCAACAGCTAGTAGCCAACAGCCAAAAAGGCTGCCACATAAGCAGCAGCCTTGGAGGACCTACGAAACGACCTTCTGATACCGGTCTCCCCGGGTTCGCCAGGAACGGTAATCGATGTCCGGGAAGATATTATTCTGCCATTCCAGGTGGGAGACAAAGGCCTCATCAATCCGGCAATACTTGATATCGTCATATAGTCTCAGGAAATTGGCTAAGTGTTCTTTGGTCCTTTTGACGGCATAGGAGACCATGGTCCCTGTGGAGATGATAAAAGCCCAGTCGCTGCTTTGGGCCAGCAGCAGTTCCCGCCCGGCCTGGTTTAATGCCCGGCGCAGGTTGCCCTCCGCCTGGGGAAACAGGTCTGCCAGTTCATTCATGCGATCCGCCGCCATGTGCAAATGTCGGTAAATCCAGTGATTCTTCTCATTAAGCCATACTTTGTTGTATCCTGCGTTACCCCAGGTGGAAGGGCAGGGCTTGGTTATCTGGTTGCATTTATGCATATTTAAATAATCCGACGGGGTGATCAGTTGGAGATTCTCATTGGATGCAGTCTTGCGAATTAACTGCTCCAACCATAGGGGCCCCTCGAACCACCAGTGGCCGAACAATTCTGCATCATAGGGTGCCACAATCAAGGGCGGCCGTTCCATTAAGGCAGCCAAGTGCTCCACTTGTTTTTCGCGGTTAAACAAAAAGTTGCCGGCATGGATTTCCGCTTTGTTCCTGGCCCAGTCCGGGTGATAGGGCTGCTTGTCCGCCAAATCCACTTTTCCGGTGACCCGGTGATACTTCATGCCGGTATGGGTGCGGATGCCGTCCGGGTGTATATACTCTTTGATATAGTCATATTCCAGGTCGTACCCGATGTCCCGGTAAAATTCCCGGTAATCGGGATCACCGGGGTACCCCTCATCGGCACTCCACACCTGCTTGGAACTTTCTGTATCCCGCCCAAAGGCGGCGACACCCGAGGGACAATAAATAGGTGCAAAAATCCCGAAGCGAGGCCGGTGGTAAGCAAACAGCACCCCGTGGCTATCGGTAAAAAAGAATTTTAGATTGTATTCCTTAAGGATTTCGTCTACCCCTTCAGTATAACCACATTCCGGCAGCCAGATGCCGTTGGGACCACTGCCAAAGTGTTTTTGATGGAGGTTGACCGCCGTTTCAACCTGGGCCCGCACGGCCTGAGGATTTACCATCATCAGTGGAAAAAATCCATGGGTGGCGGCACAGGTTGTAATCTCCAGCCGTCCAAAATCTTGCAGCCTTTTAAAAGCTTTTAACAAGTTGCACTGGTTCTGATGAACAAAAATATCATAGGCTCGCTGAAACCTCTCTTTATACAGCAAGGCTGCCTGGTGAAAAGGGCTGCCGTAGGTTCGGGCCTCTTCTTTATGGGACAACTTGATCAGTTTTTCTAAATGCCGTACATATCGCCCCTGCAAGAGTGGATCGGCAAGCATGGACAGCAAGGTGGGCGATATGGAAAAGATCAATCGAAAAGGGACATGATCCCATACCAGCCTGTCAAAAACATCAATCATGGGGATGTACGTTTCGGTAAGGGCTTCATAAAACCATTTTTCTTCCAGATATTTTTCGCATTCCGGGTGTCTTACATAGGGTAAATGGGCATGTAAAACAATGGCTAAGTATCCTTTGGCCAAGGAATAACCCCCTCTTCTTATTTAAAACCTGGCGAACTTATACCGAGGGGTTTAATCCCTCCCTCAAAATCATTTTTCCCCACCAGCATCTCGGAACTGTTTCCATGGGGGACACGCTGCATCATTTGATAGATTCCTTCAATCCACATCCATTCTTCATCCATTCTCTGGGAGACCGACGCCCTGGGGGTTGTCACCCGGTTGGAGATAAGCAGTTTGACATACCTTCCGTCCGGCAAGAGGCGCCCCAGTTCCAAGAAAAAACTGCGGTCCGGTTGGCCTACTTCGATAAACCAGTTGTCTGCAAAGGGTTTTAAAATAATTTCTTGGCAGCTGTGAGACTTTAGGGAACTTTCTTCGTGTAAGCCCGTAACATCATAAACTCTTAAAACCTGGTGTGAGGTTTGCCAGTCCGCTTGGCCATACTGCTGTACAAAATCGTGATATTTAGTGGCAGAGACTTCCCAGTAGGCATGAAGCCAATAGGGGTCTTTTGCCATAACCACCAGCCGGTCCACGCCATAATGATGTGGGATAAAAAGATCCTCTTCACATTTTTTAACCGGGTGGGTCACCGGGGAAATCTCTTCTGCAATTTCCTCCTTTCTCTCTCTGCTTTTGACTTCTAACTTTTTGGGAGCTGAGGCCAGTTTCGGCAATCTAGGCAACAGTACTGCGGCCAGCGTCAATAAAACAGCTATGCCCAGCAGCCAGGGCCACAAATTCTCCATTTTTTACCCCTCCTTGGCAGATATTACATCGAGTTCAACGCTTTTTTTATAAAAAAAAGAAAATAATAAGGGAAAGTAAACATAGATCGAAACTTTCCTTAGTATTGCCCAGCCTAATTGCCTTTATAATGTGTTTTTTGATGGTTTTAACCTTGAATTTTGCCAGTAACCGTCACGCCTGGCACAAACCGGAAAATTATATCAACTGGAGGTTTTAAATATGATCCTTCGTAACGGGGTTACAAGCCTTTGGGGCGTGGCAGATGTTTTTTGGGTTTTTGTTTTAAGGCTGTCCCTGGTTTACCTGCTGGGCAAAGCAATACTCCCCCTGCTGCCGGGTATATCCCCCCGTTTGGTGGAGGTGCTGGACCGGAGCATTTTGTTAGGGCTCACCCTGTTTTTCGTTTTACGGAAAGGCGATTGGCACACCCTGGGAGTCCGTTTTGATCATCCCGGCAGGCAGGTGCTCTACGGCATTCTCGGGGGTGTTTTTCTTCTCCTTTTGGCCGAGGGCACCCAACGGGCGCTGGTAACCCTGCTGGCGGCGGATATCGGCACCAACCCGCTGGTAAAGGCAGCGGCCGGTGCAAAGAACCCCGCAGCCCTGGTGTGGCCCCTGCTGATCGGCGGGGTTCTGGTGCCCATTACAGAGGAGATCTATTACAGAGGAATGGCCTTTTCTGCCTTCACCCGCAGGTGGGGGCTGGTTATAGGACTGCCGGCAAGCGCGCTATTTTTCTCAGTTGCGCACCTCAGCGGTGTGTGGTTTGTGCAAATTGCGGTGGTGGGGGCAGGCTTGGCGGTTATCTTCCATCTAACCGGCTCTCTCCTGCCGGGTATCATCGCCCACGGACTGGTAAACAGCACCAGGCTGCTGATGGTGTATTGGGGCAGTTAGGGGGCAAGCGGGGACGGTTCTTAGAAGAGCACTTGGAAGTTTTGCGCCTGTTCATTCACAAGACTTCTCTATATGAACTAGGCATTGTTTTTTTATATGCGGCGCAAAATTTTCAAGTGCTAAGAATGCAGGAAGTCGAAAGTTAAAGTTTTTGTTCAACGACTTCGACATTCAATATTCGATTTCCTGCTTCTTGCTTGCGTTGAATGCGGAGTGGTGGTTTATTTGTGCCAGGGCTGGAAAATAAGTGTGGTTTTATGTTACTATCACTATGTATTGTGAAGGCCTTCAGCCGTCGGCCATCAGCCATCAGCTAAAAAAACAAAAAGCTAAAGTCGGACGGCCTAATAATTAAGGTCAATAACTCTATGCCAAGGAGGTTTTTTAAATTGTACACTCATCCCACTGATGAAAGGATTAAGGAATTGTTGACCCAGTGCAAAACCATTGCGGTGGTGGGACTGTCCGATAAACCCCACCGGGATAGTTTTAAGGTGGCGGAATATATGCAATCCCAGGGATACCGCATTATTCCTGTTTATCCCAGGGTAAAAGAAGTCCTGGGGGAGAAGGCTTACAGAACCCTGGGGGAAATACCGGACAAGGTAGACCTTGTCAATGTTTTTCGCAAAAGTGAAGAAACCCCGCCGGTGGTCAAGGAGGCAATTCCCTTAAAACCCCATGCGGTCTGGCTCCAGCTGGGAATTATCAACGACAAGGCGGCGCAAATTGCCACCGGAGCAGGTTTGGAGTACATTCAAAATAGCTGCATTAAGGTGGAACATGCAAGGCTGCTGGGCGATGGAAAATAAGTGTCAGCCACAATCCCGGGAACCTGCCCGGGTAAAGCAGATTCTGGCAGGTTTGGCCGGGGCCTACCCCGATGTCAGCACAGACCTTAAATTTTCCACACCCTTTGAATTATTGGTGGCAGTCATCCTTTCGGCCCAGAGTACCGACGCTCAAGTTAATAAAATTACCGAGAGGCTGTTTAAAAAATACCGTACCCCGGAGGATTTCGCCCGGCTGACACCGGAAGAACTGGCCGAGCACATCAAGGGATGCGGCCTATTTCGCAACAAAAGCAAATTTATCGTGGACACCAGCCGGATTCTGGCAGAGGATTATCACGGCAAAGTCCCGGAGGTAAGAGAACAATTGGAGAAACTACCCGGTGTGGGAAGAAAAACCGCCAATGTTGTGCTGGGGGTTGCCTTTGGCCAGCAAACCTTCCCCGTTGATACCCATGTCCAGCGGGTGGCACGACGCCTGGGCTTGGCTTCCGGGAAGACGCCGGAACAAATTGAAAAAGAATTATGTGTTTTGATACCGCCTGAACTGTGGCAGCCGCTCCATCACCAAATGATACAGCACGGCAGAAAGGTTTGCGATGCCCGCAGACCCCGCTGCGAACAGTGTTGTATAAGGGATTACTGCCCGGAGGCCGGTAAAAAGGGGGCGGATTCGTGCATATCGTATTAGTGGAGCCGGAAATCCCGGCCAACACCGGGAATATCTCCCGAACCTGCTCTGTAACCGGTGCAAGTTTACACTTGGTGGAACCCCTGGGCTTCTCCACCGACGACCGCCATTTAAAAAGGGCCGGGTTGGACTACTGGCACCTTTTGGATTTGCATTATCATAAAAGCTTGGCAGCCCTCAAAGAAAAATATCCCCGCGGCCGCTTCTGGTACTTTACCACCAAGGGCGGCAAACCCTATCATGAGGTGAAGTTTGAGGCCGACGATTTTCTGGTTTTTGGCAAGGAAACAGCCGGGCTGCCCAAGGAACTATTGGCCCAAAATCCCGAATACTGCCTGAGAATTCCCATGCAGGGCGAGGTTCGCTCCTTAAACTTATCCAACGCAGTAGCCGTTGCCATCTATGAAGCCCTGCGCCAGCACAACTTTCCCAATATGAAATAACTGCTGAATTCAAGTCAAGAACCGTCCCCAACTTGAATTATTTTCAAGTGGGGACGGTTCTCGACTTGAATTACTTAAAATATTGTTCAATGGTTTTCTTTATTGCATCAGGCAGCAGTTCCTGGGCTTTGCCCTGTACGAGGTCGGCACTGCCGCCTCCTTTACCCCTCAGCAATGGCCATAGGTCTGCGGCCAGTTGATTCATCGGGACGGTTACTCCTGCACCCCTGGCCAGCACCATATCAAAGGGTCCGCTGCCTCCGGTGAAAATTGCTGCCCGGCCTGGATTGGCACACCAGGCAGCGGCGGTGCCCCGCAGTGTTTCCATGTCGGCTTCCGGGAAATGTTCCAAAGCAACCACCGTGTCTCCCATCTTTGCGGCCCGCTCTGCCTGCTGGCCGGCTAGGAAGTGGTACTTCAGGAAAAGCAGTTCCTTGCGTTCCTTCTGCAGTCTCTTCAGTTCCGCCTCCCGCTTTTCCAACCGGCTGATCGCTTCGCTGCCCGAGGCTCCCGCCGCCTGCTCCAATTGGCGCAATGTTTCCGCTGTTTGCCACATCCAATGAACCGTTCTTTCCCCGCAAACAAAGTGCAGCCTTACGCAACCCCTGACCTTCTCGGTCCTCAAAAGCTTAACCGGCCCCACTTCTCCGGTAAAACGGGGGTGTGTCCCGCAGCAGGCATTTTCATCAACGGACGGAATAATCACCAGGCGTACCTGCTCCTGGTCCGGGGGGAGTTTTTGAAGCAGCTCCGGAGCCAGTTCTGTACGATGATAATGCTCAATTTTGACCGGCAGGTTGTCCATTACAATCCGGTTAACCTCGGCTTCTACCTCTCTTAAAATCTCTATAGGAAGATCCTGCACAGTGAGATCGATGGTGCAGCTTTCTTCCCCTAAATGAAACCCCACCGTTTCCCAACCGTAATTCCGTTCAAAAACAGCTGACAGGATATGCTGGCCATGATGCTGCTGCATGTGGTCCCGGCGCCTTTCAGCATCCACCGTCAATAAAACACTGGCACCGATAATCGGCTGAACGGTGCCGGCAATCCAGTGAACAATCCCTTGGGGTCTCTGCTCCACATGCAATACCTCGTGGGAAGAGCGGCGGGCATCGCAGACCAGGGTACCCCGGTCGGAAGGCTGCCCGCCCCCTTCGGGATAAAAAATAGTCTCTTCAAACAGGATGCCGGTCCTGCCGTCTTCTTCTATGCTTCCTGCAACCTTTGTCCGATATTGAAAAAGGTAAGGGTCCACCTGGTAAATCCCTTGCAAAACGGTCAACTCCTCTCCAGGCTTGTGAATTAATGTACTTATTCGACGCGGTTGGTTAGATTCCTTGTCCCCATCTTCGCCAATTTTACCGTTTTTTAATAAGGCAATCTATCATGCCAGTGACAATCAGGATCTTTTCATTTTGTTCTCCTATTGCTTTAAATGGAGTTTCAAAAATCTGCCCGGATTAAATATGGCAAAATCACCAAAGAAGCCTTTTACGAATGGGTAGAGGAAGCACGGAAAAAAAAGGGATTTATGTGTGAAAGGTGAAATATCGGTAGAGGATTTTAAATTGTGGGTGGAAGAATGAAACAGTTATAGCTGCTCTATGAAGAAATAATACCCTTTTCATGTGCATTGCATTTACATTGCACATATTTTGTGTTAGAATGTATATAATGATGGCAAAGGAGGGATGGCAAATGTCTGAAACGACAAATTTAACCATTCGTATGGATAAAGAACTCAAGGAGCAGGCGGAACAGCTTTTCTCTGAATTGGGTATGAATATGACAACGGCATTCACCGTCTTCGTCCGACAGGCTGTTCGGCAGGGGAAAATACCCTTTGAAATTTCTTTAAATCTTCCGAATGCCGAAACAATAGCGGCTATGGAAGAAGCCAATAGAATAAGCCGTGACCCAAATGCAAAACGCTATTCAAGTTTTGAAGAACTGGTAGCGGAGGTCCAGAATGAACTATGAGATTTTATCGACAGGCAGATTCAAAAAAGACCTAAAGGTAATTATGAAACGAGGGTACAATATCCAATTGCTGCAAGATGTTGTTTCACTGTTGGCGGCTGGAATCCCTTTGCCCGAGAAACACA
>JAMCWI010000175.1:12018-14506 GCA_023481335.1 Bacillota bacterium
TTGACAACGATTTTTTTAGTTTTGACACTTATCAGAACAGGTACACACAGCGACTTGTTTTGACAGCGCACTAAAATACAGGAGGACTGCCCAACATGAGCAGTCCTCCTGTATTTATCCGGCCTTTATCATAAGTATTGCTTGGATACAGTTCTTATAAACTTTGCTTCACTAAATACAATCTAAATTCATAGGGTCTTCGAGAAATTTAGTTTTTCAAAAAAGCCGCAACCTAGCCGTTCTCCGGCTAGGTTGCTGTGATTTGCTGTATTTTACTGGTGTAAAAGTTGGTTAGTTCCTCGGCCGCTTCCATGGAGGCACCTTCGGTAAAAATACGGCAGACCGGCTCTTCCGGGTCGGGCAGCACCAGGGCCCAGCCGTCCGGGTGATAGACCTTGACACCGTCCAGCAGTTCCAATTCGCCGCTTTGTTCTTCAATGAGCCGCCGAATGACCCGGCCCTTGGCTTCCCAGGGTACTTCCACATCCCTTTTGTTTAAGAAAAACTGCGGGATCTCACTGACAAGTTCCTCGATGGTAATACCCTCTCTGGCACAAAACTCCAGGACTTTCAGCAGCGTTAGGAGAGCGTCAAAATTCATAAAGTGGTGTTGAACGGCACTGCCGTTTTGCATGGGGTGGTTAAAGATCTTCTCCATCAAATCCTGCTGAGAAGTTTTCGTCCGAACCACCATGGTTTTATAGCGGTGGGCCAGTTCGTCGATGGCCCGGGGGGCCGTTACCGGGACAATCACCGGTCCGGCCTGGTCCTTCAAGATGATTAAGGAAATCAGGGCAGTTAACAATTCTTCACTGACCACATTGCCCCGGCCGTCCACCAGGATTAATTGATCTCCGTTGGGGTCAATGATGGCCCCGGCAGACTTGCCCCTGCTCTTGACGGCGGCGGTCAACTGGTTTAAAAGTTCCCGGTATCGCTGCCAGCTGCGGGGTTCCTCCGTTGCAGCATCCTCCATAGGTTCAGCAATAATTCCCAAGGAGTTGAATGCCTTGGATAGGATGGGTTCCAGGTTCCCCCTGTCATAAAGCAGTAACAGCTGCGGGCTTGCTCCTTGCAAAGCTTCGATATTCATGTTCTCCGTCAGATGATTTACATAGGCATCGGCCATGTCCGGCAGCCGGGCGATGGGCAGGATGCGGTGGGCCTCCGCCCGTCGCATGTCTTCCCGGGCCAGGGTATTTTCGACTTTGCGCTCCCGGCTGCGGGAGATATTGCTGCCCCTCTCATTGGTAAAGACCATATTGATTTTGTCTGCCCGCTGGGAGCTGGTTCTTACGTGTATCCCAGCCTGGCAGCCGTTAGTCTGTACCGCAAAACGGTGCATGGGGGTAGTGCCGTCCCCAAAATCCAGTACTTGTAACCCGGCAGACTGCAGTCCGCAGGCCAGCGCTTCTTTCATCATGCGGGAGGCCGGAAAACGGTCGCTGGAAACCCCCACCCGGCTGCCAATGGCCAGATTGGTGCCAAAGGCGGTGCCTAAACGGCAGGCAAATTCCGGGGTAATATCAATGTTGGTCAGGCCGGTGACGCCCTCAATGCCAAACAGGTTCTTGGCCTTGCCCGTGCCCCAAACCAGACTGCTTTCCACTGTCGCACCGGCTTCCACAACTTTACCCGGCCACAGTTTGACATCGGGTTTCAACAACGCCCGCTCTTTGATCACCGACTGGCTGCCCACCACCGAGCCTTCATAAACAGAGGCATTGGCATTTACTTTAACCCGGCTACTGGTGCGACATCGGCGAATGGCAGACCTTGTGCCGATAAAGACATTGTCCCATAGGACGCTGCGTTTTACCGTTGCCTGTTCCTGTAAAATACAGCCATTTCCTACTACGGTATAAGCATCAATTACTGCGCCGGAACCGATCCGGCAGTTATCGCCGATGAGAACCGGCCCGTTGAATGTGGCGTCCGCATGGATCTCACTGTTTGCTCCAACCCAGATACCCGGAGCCACTTGATTGCCAGGGATGTCTACAGCAACTTTGCCCGACAGGCAATCCTGATGGGCCTGCACATATTGCTGCAGGTTTCCGATGTCGCACCAGTAGCCGGGCAAAGTTACACCGAAGAGGGGCTGCTTTTCTCTTAAAAGGATGGGAAACAAATCCTTGCTAAAATCGAATTTTTGTCCGGCATCAAAGTAATTCAATACCTCCGGTTCCAGTATATAAATGCCGGTATTTACGGTATCGCTGAAAACTTCACCCCAACCGGGCTTCTCTAAAAACTGTGAAATCCTGCCGTCTTGCCGGGTGATGACCACTCCGTATTCCAGGGGAATCTCCACCGGTGTTAATACCAGGGTGGCAATGGCACCCTTTTGCCGGTGGAAATCCATGGCCCGGGTCAGATCGAGGTCGGTGAGGGCATCGCCGCTGATTACCACAAAGGTTTCATCCAAAAATTGCTGGGCATTCTTTACACTGCCTGCTGTACCCAGGGGTACTTCCTCCACATAGTA
>JAMCWI010000031.1 GCA_023481335.1 Bacillota bacterium
TATATAAGCCCCGCCAGCGGCGGAGGGCCCAAACAGGAGGCAAATCTGGGGAACCATGCCGGACATTTTTACCTCGTTATAAAAAATTCTGCCGGCTCCCCTCCTGCCCGGGAACATTTCAATCTGATCGGTTATCCTTGCCCCTGCCGAATCCACCAGGTACAGCATAGGCACCTTCATGTCTATGGCAGTTTCCTGAATGCGGATAATTTTCTCCACCGTCCGCCAGCCCCAGGAACCGGCCTTCACTGTGGAGTCATTGGCCATAACGCAGACGGGCCTGCCGTGTATTTTACCCATACCGCAGACCACCCCGTCGGCCGGCAGGTCCCCGGCCAGGTTATTGGCCCAGAAGCCGTCTTCAATCCAGGCGCCGGGATCTAATAGAAGGCTCAGCCTATCCCGCACAAAGAGTTTCCCGTTTTTAGCGTTGCCGGCGTGGTATTTTGGATGACCTCCCTTTAGAATCTCTTCTTCCTTTTCCTTTAACTCTTCGTTTAGAGTTTTGTTGTTGCTTCCCTCCATAAAGATGCCATACCCTCCTTCTTGTTTTCAGGCCTGTTGTACTTTGCCGCCAGCCGCCTGAAGTCAGATTGACCAATTATGAATTCTGCAATAACTGACGGGCAATGATCATTCTCTGGATCTGATTGGTGCCGTCGTAAATCTGCATAATCTTTACATCACGCATATATTTCTCTACGAGAAATTCCCGTGTGAATCCATACCCGCCAAAGACCTGTACTGCATCGGTAGTTACTTTCATGGCCATGTCCGAGGCGAACGTCTTGGCTATAGCAGCCTCTTTTATGCTTGGTATCCCTCTGTCTTCCAGGAAGGCAGCCTGCCACACCAGCATGCGGGCAGCCTCGATTTGAATGGCCATATCCGCAAGAATAAACTGAATGCCCTGAAATTCGGATATAGACTTGCCAAACTGGATTCTCTGCTTAGAATAGGAAGTTGCGGCATCCATCGCCGCCCGGGCCACCCCGGTGGCCGACGCCCCTACATTGATCCGGGCCTTATTCAGGGTCTTCATGGCCATCTTAAAGCCTTCACCCTCGTCCCCCAGCCTGTTTTCTACCGGAACCATAACGTCTTCCAGTATTACATCTGTGGTATTCGAACACCGCAAACCCATTTTATGCTCTTTCTTCCCCCCGGATGTGCCGGGGGTGGAGGCAGGCACTATAAATGCGGTTATGCCTTTTATTCCTTTACTGCGGTCCACAGTTGCAAAAATTGTGTACAGGTCGGCGACGCCGCCGTTAGTGATGAAGCATTTGGAGCCGTTTAGCCGGTAGTAGTCTCCCTCACGCACAGCGGTGGTTGATAGCCCCGCCGCGTCCGAGCCTACCGAGGGCTCGGTAAGGCCAAAGGCGGCCAGCCGGGGCTCCTCGCACATGAAACTCAGAAACTTTTCTTTTTGTTCCGGGGTCCCCGCGATCAATATGGGGTAAGTGGCCAGAGAATTTGCCGCCACAGTCGTAGCAATGCCTGCGCAGCCGTAGTTAAGCTCCTCGGTAACCAGCATGGTAGTCAAAGTATCCAGTCCCGGCCCGCCGTATTCCACAGGTATGGGAAAATTCATAAGTCCCACATCAAAAAGCTTATTTATTATCTCTGGGCTGTGCTCTTCTTTTTCGTCCAGCTCACGGGTAATGGGTATAATCTCTTTGGCCACAAACTGCCGGGCCATTCGCTGAATATCTCTTTGCTCATCAGTCAGTTCAAAATCTATCATTTTTCACACCTGCCTCAAATGTGCTTAAATTCAGGGCTGCGCTTTTCCAGAAAAGCCTTCATCCCTTCTTTTTGGTCCTGAGTGCTGTAAAGAAAGGCGTAGAGCTCTATTTCACACTGCAGCCCCAAACCCAGGTCGGTTCTCTCAGCCAGATTGATGGCCCTTTTGGCTGTCTGGACCGCCCTGCGGGGCAGACCGGCTACCTTTTGGGCCATCTGCCTGGCCTCTGTTAACAAAAGCTCTGCCTCCACCGCCCGGTTAACTATGCCAAGCTGTAAAGCCTGCTCCGCCGTTAGGTTCTCCCCCAGCAGGATAAGTCCCTTGGCACGGGTAGCGCCGATAAGCCGGGGGAGCCTCTGGGTGCTTCCGGCGCCGGGTATGATGCCCAGATTAAGCTCGGGCTGGGCAAACTTGGCCCTGATACTGGCCACCAGCAGGTCACAGGCCATGGCCAGCTCAAATCCCCCGCCTATTGCAGCTCCATTGACAGCGGCAATGGTAGGCTGGGGCAGCTGATATATTCTATCCAGCACCCTGTAGACCAGCCGCCCCCACTCCAAAGCCTCGGGCGTGTTCATCCGCTCCATCAGGGCAATATCTCCCCCAGCCATGAAGGCCTTGCCGGCGCCGGTGATTATTACCGCTCGCACCTCGTTATCAGTCTCCAGACCGGTCAAAACATCAATAAGCTCATAAGCCATTTCATCGTTAATGGCGTTTAGAACATCAGGTCGGTTTAAGGTAATCATTCCCAGCGGAGCTTCCCGCTCATAGGTAATGCACTTATACTCCAACGCAACTCCCCCTATATCTAGAAGTCCCCTACGCCGCCAGCGGCACCGGGGAGAATAAAAGCACCTTCATTCCGGCTTTCCCATTCTGACTCCTGACAGAATAAGATTATCAGTATGAGCTGTAATCATAAAACCCTCTGCCGGCTTTCTTCCCCACTTTACCTTCGGCTACCA
>JAMCWI010000162.1 GCA_023481335.1 Bacillota bacterium
AGAGGCCGCACAGGATGCATTTGTTAGGATCACGCACCACCGACAGGCTGCTGGTGTCCAGAGGAGCCATTTCGGTGCGGCTGGGGTAACGCAGCCGTTTAATGCCGTAGTCATTGGCAAATTTTTGGAGTTTGCAGGCACCACTGGAATCACAGGTGGTGCATTCACGGTCGTGATTAGCCAACAACAACTCCAGAACCATTTTACGTACTCTGTTAACCCGCTCGGAATTGGTGAAAACCACCATACCGTCCGCAGGGGCGGTGGAGCAGGAGGCCTGTATGCCCATCCGCTCAATTTCCACCACACACAGGCGGCAGGCACCGGCGATGGTCAATTCCGGGTGGAAACACAGGGTAGGGATATCGATACCGACCTTGCGTGCCACAGCCAGAATATTTTTCTCATCGGTAAAATCTATTACTTGCCCGTTAATGGTTATTTTACCACTCATCACGTCACACCCTTTCTCTCAATATCCAGGTACTACCTGATAACGATGGACCCGAACTTGCATTTCTCCATGCAAATGCCGCACTTGAGGCAAAGCTCTACGTTGATGACGTGGGGCTGTTTCTTGTCACCGGTAATGGCGTCGGCCGGACATGTTCTGGCACAAACGGTGCAGCCTTTGCATTTTTCGGGATCAATGTAGTATTCTTTCAAGGACTGACAAGCACCCGCCGGACATTTCTTATCCCGCACGTGTGCGATGTACTCGTCACGGAAGTAACGGAGAGTGGTGAGAACCGGGTTCGGAGCAGTTTTGCCAAGTCCGCAGAGGGAACCGTCCTTCACATTCTGGGCCAATTCCCCCAGCAGAGCCAAATCTGCCTCGGTACCTTTACCCTCGGTTATCTTGGTTAACATAGCCAGCATTTGCTTGGTGCCCTCACGACAGGGAACACATTTGCCGCAGGATTCGTTTTGTACAAAGCCCATAAAGAACTTGGCCGTTTCCACCATACAGGTATCGTCGCCCATGACCACCAGACCGCCGGAACCGACCATGGCACCCACTTTCATGAGCTCATCATAATCCAGGGGCAGGTCCAGGTTTTCTTCCGTCAAGCAGCCGCCGGAGGGACCGCCAATTTGTACGGACTTGTATTTTTTGCCTTCCCGCAAGCCGCCGCCAATGTCAAATACGATTTCCCGCAGGGTCATACCCATGGGAACTTCCACTAAGCCGGTGTTTTGGATTTGACCGGCCAAAGCAAAGGTTTTGGTACCGGCACTGCCGGGGGTACCGAAGCCTTTGAACCAAGAGGCACCGTTCAAAATAATGGCCGGCAGGTTGGCCAGGGTTTCTACGTTATTAATGATGGTAGGACAGGCCCACAAACCTTTTACAGCAGGGAAGGGGGGGCGGGGACGGGGCATGCCGCGCTCACCCTCGATGGAAGCAATGAGGGCAGTTTCCTCGCCACAGACAAAAGCACCGGCACCTTCCTTAATATTGATTTTAAAGTTAAAGGCTGTGCCCAGTATGTTTTTACCCAGCACACCCAAAGCCTCTGCATCCGCAATGGCCTTGCGCATGCGCTTGATGGCCAGGGGGTATTCGGCCCGGGCATAAATGTAGCCCTCATCGGAACCAATGGCAAATCCGGCAATCATCATGCCTTCTAAAACAGAGTGGGGATTGCCTTCCATAACGGAACGGTCCATGAAAGCCCCCGGGTCGCCTTCGTCACCGTTACAGATGATGTATTTTTTAGGGCCGGGTTGTGCAGCGGCAAAGGACCACTTGCGACCGGTGGGGAAACCGCCGCCGCCCCGACCACGCAGACCTGAATCCAAAACTTCTTTGGTGACTTCTTCGGCATTCATGCCGTATAAAATTTTGGCAATTGCCTGGTAACCGCCATGGGCAATGTAGTCGTTGATATCATCAGGATCGATACGACCGCAATCCTTCAGAGTAACCCTGACCTGGCGCTTATAGAAAGGAATTTCATCCTGGGTTTTCACGGTTTCTGCGGTAACGGGATCGCTGTAAAGCAAACGTTCCACCACGCCGCCGCTTGCAACGGAGGTTTCAACAATTTCTGCGCAATCGGCTTCCTGAACGTTGCAGTAAAGCAAGCCGGAGGGTTCAAAGCGAACCAGGGGACCCATCTGGCAGAAGCCATGGCAGCCGCTGATGTTTACGCCGATACCCTCATGGCTGACTTCTTTTACCAGATCAACTTCGGCCAGCAGGCCCTTTTCAGCAATCAGATTTTTTAAGCCTTCATAGACCTTCAATGATCCATTGGCTACGCAGCCGGTACCGGCGCAGACCAAGATGCGCATTTTTTGTTCGGTCAGTGCGGCCTTGGCCTTTTTTTG
The DNA here is from genome assembly GCA_023481335.1 of Bacillota bacterium. Taxonomy (GTDB): domain Bacteria; phylum Bacillota; class Desulfotomaculia; order Desulfotomaculales; family Desulfotomaculaceae; genus JAMCWI01. The sequence continues at coordinate 2,335 of JAMCWI010000162.1, forward strand.
CAGGTTTAATAAATCTTCACGTGACTTAAGCATCTATGGTCCCCCCTTCGTTTTCACCGGCTGCGGGTGCCAATTTCTTGACCACTTCTAAAATCCCGTCCGGCGTCATTTGGCCGTGGACCTCCTCATCGGCCACCACAACCGGAGCCAAACCGCATGCCCCCAAACAGGAGACGGTCTCAACGGTAAACATGAGGTCACCGGTGGTGGGATTGTCCGGGGTAACGCATAATTCTTTCCGAAGGGCCATCATAATCGGGTCGGAGCCCCGTACGTGACAGGCGGTGCCGTCGCAAACACGGATCACATATCTGCCCTTAGGAATCAGGGAAAACTGGGCGTAGAAAGTGGTCACACCCAACACGGTGGCAGGGGAAATAGCCATTGCAGTGGCTATGTAGGTTAGCACCTCTTTGGGAAGATACCCGTATTCTGCCTGAGTCTCCTGTAGAATGGCGATAAGGTGAGAAACTTTGCCTTCGTGGGAATCAATAATCTGTTGTAACTTTAGAAATTTTATCTCTCTATTCTCCATCATAAAACCCCCTTTGGTGTTAGAAAAAAATTGAACACCTGTTAAAACGAACTGCTTGATCAGGTTTGATTCTTGGATTCTTGAATGACCACCTCTTTTCCTAAGTAAACACCAGAATTTAGCAAAGGAAAGTATTATTTTTCATTAATTAACCTCACTATAGAAAGTGAAAAACTGACTTTCCTTAAAATAGAAACAATTTATAATTTAGTCTTTATATTTAGATAATTAGTTAGAGTGTGAGTATCCATATATTTATTGGATCTAACAGCAGAAGGTCCTTTTAGGACCAGCAAAATCAAGGTATAATTTAGATACCATAAGGAATGTTGCCGAAATTTTTATTAAATCTGAAAGATTCTGAATATATTATAGACTTGTAAATATTCCGTTGTCAATTAAAGATTCTTAATTTGGGACATAAACCGTTCAAAAAACTGAACAAATATAAAAAATAGTATAACTATACAAACTAGTTAAAAAAGAGTAACTAGTCAGACAATAATGACAATTAAAACAAGTGAGTTAGCTTCTGTTTGTGAAGTTTTTCTTCAGTTTGTTTTAGTTTGCGCGGGGCGGGAAGGATATGATATGATATTATGAATTTATCAGTTGCCTAGGGAGGCTTGTCTATTGTGATGAAGGATTTGGTAGACAAACTAACACTGTGGATACAACAGGAAATCCAAAAGGCGGGTGCCCGGGGTGCAGTTGTTGGATTAAGTGGCGGTATCGATTCTTCCTGTGTTGCTGCACTTTGTAAAAGAGCTTTTCCCAATGATGTTTTGGGCGTTATTATGCCATGCTATAGCCATCCACAAGATGCGCAGGATGCCAAACTGGTGGCAGAGACCTTATCCGTTCCCTATGAGGAAGTGGTGCTTAATGAACCCTTCGATTGGTTTGTTCACCGTTTTACCGGTCAGGACTATGATTTGCATAGCTGTGATTTAGCCATTGCCAATATTAAGCCTCGACTGAGGATGACCACCTTGTATTATCTGGCAAACAGGCATAATTTTTTAGTTGTAGGAACAGGTAACAGAGCCGAATTAGTGGTAGGCCACTACACCAAATATGGTGACGGAGGGGTGGATCTGCTGCCCATCGCCAATCTGTTGAAATACCAAGTGAAGGAACTGGCACTAGAGCTGGGGATTCCCCAGCGGATTATAGATAAAGCACCCTCCGCCGGTTTATGGTTTGGTCATTGCGATGAGCAGGAGATGGGTGTTACCTATAAGGATTTGGATCATTACATCCTCACCGGAGAGGCTCCCGATTCCGTGAAAAAAATCATTCAAACATTAGAAAAGAAGAGATATCATAAGAGACACATGCCGCCGATTCCTTCAACTTTTAAATGAAATGTAACCTTTTGGAAGATAATGAAGATGTGCAGGCAGTCTATACAAATTTTGCTATGGAAGAATAAGCCGGGCGATGTCCCGGCTTTTTTCATGGGTATAACCGCAGAAAAAATGGCAATACTAACCAACTAAAGGAGTGGTTAGTGTGATAAGCAGGATGCTGTGGATCGTTTTTGGAGGTTTCCTGGTGGTTTTAATACTCTGCATTGCCATGGTGGGCAGCAAAGTAACCGGCGATGACAGAAATGCCGACATGTCAATTTTACAGGTATTCGCCCAGCAAGTTCAGCCAACCCTGTCTCCGGATCGTATAATAATGGAAGAGAATATCTATCTGTGCGGGGATATAGAGGAGGTTTCGAGAAAAACCGCAGGTTCATTGGGTGTTAAAACCGAGAAGGAACTGAAAGATTACTATGCTGCCCGAGGTATTTCAGTGGAGGTCCGAAAAAATGAAGTGCTGGCCCAGCGGCGGGTGAATGATTTTTGCAGTTATCACCGGTCTTTCAGGCATCTGGGCATTCATGATAATAAGCTGGCAGTTTACCAGGGGCCCCTTGGGTATCAGCAAAAATTGCTAAGGGTAGAAGAAACATTCCCCCTGCACAGTCTGTCCGAAGACTTTCAAGTAAAACTTCAACAGGCCATGGATTTCCTGCATATGACCCCGGAAACCCAGGCAAAACTTCGTTACGAACTGGAGTTTTCCAATGAGGAAGGTCTTAACGCCATTTTGGAGAATCTGGATGAGATGCAGGACTAGGACTCGGCTAAACCGAGTCCTTTATATTTTAAATAAGCTCTAATAAAAATGTCTCCTCTTGCAAAAATTAGCCAAAATGGGTGATATCCTTAGTGAAGAAGAGATATATTACTATAATTATTGCAAATGAAAAAAAATATATTCAAAACGCCTGTTAAGAATAGCCAGGGGGCTATTATTGATTTTATTAATATTGGCTAGTCTGTTAGAATAAATATGAACAGCGGGTTAACCCCCGCTAAAAATATATTTTTTAAGGAGAGTGATCCCGGCATTATGGGTGACGACACGTCATTCAGTATTCTGATTGCATTAAAGATTTTACTGGCTTTTTTTCTGGTCTTTCTAAACGGTCTCTTTGTGGCGGCGGAGTTTGCCTTTGTCAAGGTGCGACCAACCCGGTTGGCGCAGCTGATTTCCGAAGGAAACCGCAGGGCGAAAAGTGCCTGGGTTTGTGTCAGTAACATTGATGTGTACCTTTCAGTCTGTCAACTAGGTATCACCATTTCAAGCCTGGGACTGGGTTGGTTGGGAGAACCGGTGGTGGCAAAACTCTTGGAACCTTTGATGGTTTCCATGGGGGTGACTTCACCGGCTGCCGTTCACACCATTTCCTTTATCATCGCCTTTTCGTTGGTAACCTTTATGCACGTGGTATTCGGGGAGCTGGTACCAAAATCATTGGCTATCCAGAGGGCAGAAAGTGTAACATTGTGGCTGGCAACTCCCATGAGGATGTTTTATTATCTTTTCTACCCCGGTATTATAGTGTTTAACGGCACTGCCAATCGTATCTTGCGAAAGATTGGTGTTCAACCGGCCAGTGAATATGAGGAAAGCCACAGCGAGGAAGAATTGCAAATGCTGGTCTCCGAAAGCTACAAGGGCGGGCATTTAAATAAAAATGAATGGCGCTTGCTTCAGAATGTGTTTGAGTTTGAAAGCAGGGTTGCCAGGGAAGTGATGGTGCCGCGCCCCGAGGTGGTTTTTCTGGACAGGAAAAAGTCTTTGGAGGAAAACCTGGCCATCGCCCGCCAAACAGAACATACCCGTTTCCCTTTAATAGATGGGGACAGTGATCATGTGGTGGGTCTGGTTCATATTAAAGACCTTTTTAGACTGCAGGACGGAACCGGCATTGACAAGGTTAAGCGAAATATTATGATGGTACCGGAAGGGATTCCCCTGGGTCGTTTACTGCGGGAATTCCAGCAAAACCACCAGCACATGGCTCTGGTGGTGGACGAATATGGCGGTACCGGCGGCATTGTCACCATGGAAAACGTGCTGGAAGAATTGGTGGGTGAGATCCAGGACGAGTTTGACAAGGAACCGCCTCAGGTTACTCCTGAAAAGGACGGGGTCTTCATAGTGGATGGCCGCATGCTGTTGGAAGAAGCCACAGAAATGTTTAATCTGCCGGTGGGTGAAGAAGAATATGACACGCTGGGAGGATTTGTCTTTGGCAAGTTAGGCAAACGGCCCAGGGTGGGGGATATTGTGGAATTGCCGGACCACCAGCTTGAGGTGGCGGAGATGCAGGGCCTTCGTATTCACCGCATCCGTTTAAATATAATAAATAAAGAATTATTAGAGAACAAACCTGTTGCGTAAAAAACTCTGTGCTTCGGCACAGAGTTTTTTACGCTCAGATTGTTGAGAAAGTCCTCGCAGGCAGCCTGGGTTTTTGAGAGGTGAGAAGTGAGATGCTGGAAGTGAGAATATCTCTAACCTTTAACTTCTAACCTCTAACTTCTCACTTCTCACCTCTGGGGAGAAATTCCATTTCGATGCGCCGGACGGTGTTTTTTTCAATTTCTGTAAGGGTAAAAAGAATGTTTTTATATTGAATCCTTTGGCCTAACTCCGGCCTTTTATGGGATTCTTCCAAAAACCAGCCGGCCAGGGTGAAAACGCCCTTTGCCTCCAAATCCAAACCGAAATCCAGGTTTAAATCCGCAATGGGGTACCGGGCATCCAGAGAATATTTGTTTTTTTCGAGAACTTCTATGGTGTTGCGTTCCTCATCGTGTTCATCCTGTATTTCTCCGACAATTTCCTCCAGAATATCCTCGATGGTTAAAAGACCCGCAGTGCCGCCGTATTCGTCCACAACCACGGCCAGCTGGGTTTTATTCCTTTGCATTTTTTTCAATATCTCATCAATGGAGGTTAATTCTGTTACCACCATCAGTGGGCGAAGGGCTTGCTTTAAAAATTTTTCTAAACTTAAGAGATTAAGGTCCAGGGAACCGCTAAAGCACAAATCCTTGGTATTGACATAGCCCACAATACGGTCCTTATCCCCTTCACAAACCGGATAGCGAGCGTATTTTTCCTCGGTAATCATCTTCAGGTTTTCTTCCCAACTCAGGTTGGTAAACAGGCACACCATATCTGTCCGGGGCACCATGATTTCACCGGCCACCCGGTCTGCAAAATGCAGGCAGTTGCGGGCTAGCTGCAGCTCGGTTTGGGTGATTTCCCCACCCTCATGGCTTTGCAGCAGAATCATTCGGATTTCTTCCTCCGAATGGATTTCGTGGTGCTCCGAAACTGCTTGCAAACCCATTAATTTAATGAGTTGACCGGCGGCACCGTTTAAAATCCAGATGATTGGATACATGATTCTATAGAACAAAATCAGAGGGGGGGAAAGGGCCAGCGTTACCTGTTCAGCCCGCTGTATGGCCAGGGTCTTGGGAGCCAGTTCCCCCACCACCACGTGCAGAAAGGAAATCGTTGCAAAACCGATGATGAAGGATATACCTTCGGAAACAGTCCTTGGCAAATCCAAATAACGAATCACCGGTTCAATTAAATCCGCTACGGCGGGCTTACCCAGCCAGCCCAGTGCCAAGGCCGTCAGGGTAATGCCCAACTGACAGGCAGAAAGGTAGCCATCGAGGTTATGAATGACCCTTCTTGCAGCTGCCGCTCTTTTATTGCCCTCCTGAATCAGTTGTTCAATCCTGGAGTCCCGCACTTTGACAACGGCAAATTCGGCCGCTACGAAAAATGCGGTGGCAGCAATCAAAAGCGCAACCAGAAAAAGGTTAATAAAAGTGATCACGGTTTCAAATCCTTCCATATATAGCTGAGTTTATTATGCTCCAAAATAAAAAATCTTACTTATAAAGTGGTACGATGCCAGGTTAAAGGGAAATTAATGGTCCAACAGAACAGAAGTTTGTAGTATAATATTGGCAGTCAGGTAATTTGGGGGTCAAAATGATTATATTGGGAATTGATCCGGGCACCGCCATTACCGGTTTTGGTTTGGTGGAGTACCTGGGAAACCGTTATAAACCCATCGCTTACAGCTGCCTCCGGACGGGTTCCGGCCTTCCGCTGGACCTGCGATTGCAAAGAATATATCGGGGGTTGCAGGAGATTATTGCCCGGTACAGACCTGATTCTATGGCTGTGGAAGAATTGTTCTTCAATAATAATGCCCGCACGGCCCTGGCGGTGGGTCATGCCAGGGGAATTGCCATGCTGGCCGGGGCCAATGCCGGCATTCCGGTGGCAGAGTATACCCCGTTACAGGTTAAACAAGCAGTGGCTGGTTACGGCAAAGCCGATAAACAACAGGTTCAATTTATGGTAAAAACCCTTCTCTGCTTGCAGGAGATTCCCAAACCAGACGATGTGGCAGATGCCCTCGCCATCGCCATTTGCCATGCCCATTGGATTTCAGCACCGGGAGGTTTGCAACGATGATAGCTTATATTCAAGGAGTGCTGGCTGCCGGTAGGTCTGGGGCGGCCGTGATTGACGTTCAGGGTATCGGTTATCATATCCATATACCGCTAACCACCAAACTGCCCCCCGTGGGACAGGTATTCAAACTGCATACCCACATGGCTGTGCGGGAAGATGGTATTCAGTTTTATGGTTTCTCTGATGAGGAACAACGGTATTGCTTTCTGTCGCTGCTGGATGTGGCGGGGGTAGGCCCCAAGGTGGCCCTGGCGGTGGTTTCCCACTTGTCCCCGGAGAGCCTGCGCACAGTCATTGCCGACGGGGATGTTAACCAACTGGTTAAAGTGCCGGGGGTGGGCAAAAAAACCGCCCAGCGAATCCTGCTGGAACTGAAGGACAAACTGCCGGGACCTCTCAACCTATCCGGCGAGATGAATGATGTCAATATGCCTGCAGCCTACGGCCAGGAAGAAGAGGCCGTTGTGGCCTTGCTGTCGCTGGGTTATTCCCGGAATGAAGCCAGGGATGCAGTAAGAAGGGCCTATGAGAAAAACCCGTTTGCAGATGCAGCAGTGCTGATCAAAGCAGCTCTCAAAGAACTGATGCCACTATAGGAGTCCGGGAGGTAAACCATGACCGAAAGACTGGTATCTGCAGCCGTACAAACCGAAGATAACGACATGGAAACGAGTTTGCGTCCCAGGAGATTAAATGAATATATCGGACAGCAAAGGGTAAAAGAAACCGTCTCCATATTTGTGGAGGCGGCAAAACAAAGGGGCGAGTCCCTGGATCATGTGCTGTTGTTCGGTCCGCCCGGTTTGGGGAAAACCACCCTCAGCAACATCATTGCCAATGAGATGGGGGTCAATATCCGCATCACTTCCGGGCCGGCCATTGAAAGGCAGGGGGACCTGGCGGCCATCCTTACCAACCTCTCCCAGGGGGATGTGCTTTTTATTGACGAAATACACCGCCTAAGCCGGGCCGTGGAGGAAATCCTGTACCCGGCCATGGAAGATTATGCACTGGATATTGTGCTGGGGAAGGGTCCCGGCGCTCGCTCCATTCGGTTGGAACTGCCTAAATTTACACTCATCGGCGCCACCACCAGGGCAGGCATGCTGGCCTCGCCCCTGCGGGATCGTTTTGGCATTATCAGCCGCCTGGAATTTTACAACAGCGAAGACCTGGCCAAAATTGTCAACCGGGCTGCCGGCATCCTTCAGGTGCCCATCGAGGACTCAGGTGCCGCAGAGATTGCTCGCCGCTCCCGGGGCACCCCCCGGGTGGCCAATCGGCTGTTGAAGAGGGTGCGGGACTACGCCCAGGTGAGGGCGGCCGGAGAGATTACCGCCGCAGTGGCAGCAGAGGCACTGGAATTCTTTGAGGTTGACCCGCTGGGGCTGGATCATACCGACCGGCGGCTGCTGCGTGCGGTCATTGAAAAATTTAACGGCGGACCGGTGGGGCTGGATACCATTGCGGCGGCCATCAGTGAAGAAGCGGATACCGTAGAAGATGTTTTAGAACCCTTCCTGATGCAATTGGGTTTTATCACCCGCACACCCCGGGGCAGAATGGTGACGCCCCAGACCTACCGGCACCTGGGCATACCTCTTAAGACCGATGCCCCGGGAGATGTCGAACAAAACACCTTGTTTTAGTGATTCACATGGTGTAATGTGGTTATTAAATATCCTGTGAGGAGGATCATAATGAGTGAGGAACGCCTGGAACGGTTAGAAAACCTAATGATGGATTTAATCAAAATGGTAGGTGCTAACAATGCTGTGGTGGCAGAAATGAAAACCGATGTTGCAGGGTTGAAAACTGATGTAGCAGGGTTAAAAATCGATGTTGCGGGATTGAAAACAGATGTTGCAGGATTGAAAAAAACTCAAGAGTTATTCAGGGAAGAGTTGTTTACTCAATCCGCAAGAATGGATGATATGCGAAAAGATATCCGGGAAATCAAGGAACGGCTGTTTGATGTCAATATGAATGCCAATTATGCAGTCAGTATGGCCACCAGGCATGATAAGGAAATATTCATAATGAAAGAAAAGCTTTCGCTGTAACCGGCAGGAAATAACGGAATAGGATATACTATAGAAGGCAACCTCATTATTTCATAGGCAAAGGGAATTCATATGAAAAAAATCCTGCTGCACACCTGTTGCGGACCCTGTTCCATATATCCTCTAAGCAGTCTGCGGGACAAAGACTTTGATGTATACGGCCTGTTTTACAACCCCAATATACATCCCTACAAAGAGTTTAAAAAAAGACAGGATCAATTGGAGCAGTTTGCCCAGCAGCAAAATTGGCAAGTCATTTATGATGATGAATACCGCCTGGATGAATACCTGCAGGAAGTGGTTCACCGGGAGGCCAGGCGCTGCCAAATGTGCTACAACATGCGTCTGAGAAAAACGGCTCAAATGGCGAAAAAAGGAAATTTCGAAGCCTTTTCCACCACGTTGCTGGTCAGTCCCTTTCAAAAACATGAATTGATAAAAGAATTTGGGGAAAACTTGGCGGAGCAGTATGGAGTGCCCTTTTACTATGAAGATTTTCGCCCCGGCTTCAAAGAAGCCACAGCCAAATCAAAGGAATTGGAGATGTACCGCCAGCAGTACTGCGGTTGCATTTACAGTGAGAGGGATCGCTACTATCGGCCCAATAAAGGTGCCAAGGACAAAGGTGGGAGACAAAATGGTACCCTTTGAATCGATGGCCCGCATACTTGTTTTTGCCGGTGTGATCATGATGGTGCTGGGAGGGTTGCTGCTGTTGGCCGGCAAAATTCCGGGCATTGGCAAACTGCCGGGAGACATTTTTATTCAGAGAGGAAATTTCTCCTTTTACTTTCCGGTGGTAACTTCCATTGTACTGAGTATTCTTCTAACACTGGTTTTAAACTTATTTTTTAGACGGTAGTTCCTATCTGGCATATAATTAATGCCCTGTTGAGAGCAGGGTGTTTTTTATTGCCTATCTGAATGCTGGTAAATTTTACACCTTTGGCAGGGATTTGGCTTAAAATATCGAAAATATGTTAAGTTGCGATCTAATGAGCTTCTGTTAGGGAAATTATAATCATAACCTCCTTAGGGCGAGGGGTTATCCAGATTGGGTTATAGCCTAGGAGAAATTCTGGAATACTAGTATGGATGTTAGATTTGCCTTTGTATATGGGAATAAAGGAGCCATTTATTTGAAATTATCGGATTTTGATTTTCAGTTGCCCGAAGAACTGATTGCCCAGGAGCCTATAGAAAAACGGGATCAATCCAGACTTATGGTGGTTTATCGGGACAGTCAGGAAATAGAACATAAAACCTTTAGGGAAATCATAGATTACATGCGGCCAGGGGATATGCTGGTAATGAATGAGAGTAAGGTTCTGCCCGCCCGCATTTTAGGCAACAGGACCTCCACCGGAGCCAAAATTGAAGTACTGCTGCTGCGACAGGTGGCGCCGAACCGGTGGGAGGCCCTGGTTAAGCCGGGAAAGAAGGCCAGAACGGGGGACACCCTGGATTTCGGAAACGGGTTGATGTCCGGAACCATCCTTGAATATACCGATGTTGGGGGGCGTATCATCGAATTCAGTTGCCAGGGACCTTTCCTGCAAGTACTGGAGCAGATCGGTACCATGCCCCTGCCGCCTTATATAAAAAAACCTCTGGCCGACCAGCAGCGCTATCAAACCGTTTATGCCCGGCAAGAGGGGTCTGCAGCCGCACCCACCGCGGGACTCCATTTTACCCGTGAGTTATTGGATGAAATTAGAGCCAAGGGAGTTAAAACCGCAACGGTTTTATTGCACGTGGGTCTAGGTACCTTCCGACCCGTTCAGGTGGAGGACATCAACCGGCACACCATGCATCAGGAATACTTTGAAGTTACCCCTCAGGCGGCAGAAGCGATAAACCAAGCAAAGCGGCAGGGAGGGCGGGTCATCGCCGTGGGTACCACCAGCGTTAGAACCCTGGAAACCTCCAGCGACGAAAAGGGACGCGTGCTGCCCGGCTCCGGCATGACCGATATCTTTATTTACCCCGGTTATCGATATAAAGTCATTGACGGACTGATTACCAATTTTCACCTGCCCAAGTCCACACTCCTTATGTTGGTGAGTGCTTTAACAAGCCGGGAGAAAATCTTGGCGGCCTACGGGGTGGCGGTACAGGAAAGATATCGCTTTTTTAGCTTTGGTGATGCTATGCTCATTATATAAGCACAGGAGGAACCATGCCAGTTAAGATCACCATTGAAAAGGAAGAAAAGCATACCAGGGCCAGACTGGGTAAGCTCTCTACCCCCCATGGGGAAGTGGAGACACCCATTTTTATGCCCGTTGGCACCCAGGCAACGGTGAAAACCATGACCCCTGAAGAAGTATGGGAAACCGGTGGCAGACTGATACTCAGCAACACCTATCATCTCTATCTGCGTCCGGGACATGAATTGGTCAAACAAGCCGGTGGACTTCATAAATTTATGAACTGGCACGGCCCCATTTTGACCGACAGCGGCGGGTTTCAGGTTTTTAGTTTAGGCCCCCTGCGAACCATCTCGGAAGACGGGGTGGAGTTTCGATCCCATATAGACGGCTCCAAGCATTTCTTTACACCGGAAAAGGTGATGGAGATTGAGGAAGCCCTGGGGGCCGATATCGCCATGGCCTTTGATGAATGTGCGCCTTACCCCTGTGAAAAGGAGTATGCTTTGGCGGCTTTGGAACGCACCACCCGTTGGGCGGAACGCTGCCAAAAGGCCCACAAAAGACAAGACCAGGCACTTTTCGGCATTATCCAGGGGGGTGTCTTTAATGACCTGCGGGAACGCAGCGCCCGGGAATTAATTGCCATGGACTTTCCGGGCTATGGCATCGGGGGGCTTTCGGTGGGGGAACCGAAGGAACTGATGTACGATGTTTTGGACCATTTGATTCCCATTATGCCAAAAGACAAACCACGCTACCTGATGGGAGTGGGCTCCCCCGACTGCCTTATAGAAGGTGTGGTGCGGGGTGTCGATATGTTTGACTGTGTGCTGCCAACCCGCATCGCCCGCAATGGCACCGTATTTACCCAAAAGGGCAAGCTCACTGTCCGCAATGCCGAATACGCCAGGGATTTCCGGCCTATGGATGAACAATGTGATTGCTGCGCCTGCCGCAACTACAGCCGGGCCTACATCCGCCATTTAATTAAGGCCGATGAGATTTTGGGCATACGCCTGACAACCATACATAATTTGCATTTTATCCAGCATTTGATGGGTAAGATAAAAGAAGCCATCCGGCAGGACAGGCTGTTGGAATACAGGGAGGAATTTTTGGCACATTTTAATGCAGGTTAATTTTTCTTCCTTTGGCAGGGAAAACCTCCCTCCAAGGAGAAGTTGTTTTTATGATAGCAGAAAGGAGGGTTTACAGTGGATTTCGGACCGCAAACAGCTTCCATCATCTATATTGTCGCGTTATTCGCCATTCTTTATTTCTTAATGATCAGGCCCCAGCAAAAAAGACAGAAGCAGCATGCTGCCATGATCAAAGGACTGAATGTCGGTGACAATATCATTACCGTTGGGGGACTTCTTGGCTCCATCGTAAAGATTAAAGATAATACCGTTGTCATAAGAGTGGCCTACTCTATCATTGGTTGCATTTACACCTGTTTTGTCTGAAAGAATTTATTGGGGATCTTTATTCTTCTTCTCTCTTCTCTGTCACTTGAGCAACGGCGGTTTTTAAAAGCTCCACATGCAC
>JAMCWI010000136.1 GCA_023481335.1 Bacillota bacterium
TTTCAATTTGTGAGGCCGCTCACCACATGGCCAATAACCAGGTTAGAAACGTAGGCACCGTGGGAGGAAACATCGTAAACGCCGTTCCATCAGCCGACCTGCCTCCAATTCTCATTGCTCTTAACGCCAGGATAAAGCTGGAGGGAATCGCGGGAGAGAGGACCCTGCCCCTGGAAGATTTTTTTGCCGGGCCGGGCACAACCGTGATCAAGCAGGACGAGATATTAAGCCAAATTATTATTCCTGACCGCAGCCGGCCCTTTACCGGCAGCACCTACTTCAAATTCGGCCTGCGCCGTTCCGGCGCCCTGGCTGTGATAGGCGTGGCCGCAGCGGTAACTATGGAGGGAGAGGTTTGTCAGGAGGCCCGGATTGTCCTTGGTGCTGTGTCGCCAGTGCCGATGCGGGCCGTAAAAGCCGAGGAAACCATCAAAGGCAGGGTCGTTACAGGAGAGCTGCTGGAGGAAGTAGGCAAATGCGCTGCCGCAGAAAGCAGGCCCATCTCAGATATCCGAGGATCAGAAGAATACCGGAGGGATATGGTGCGGGTCTTTACCAGGCGGGCCCTCCGTAAAGCAATTAAAGAAGGCCATTCGTAAGGAAAGGGGACACACCAAATTATGCAGGCGATTACAGATAAAAGCGGAGTAAAGCGTTACCTCATTACCCTTAACGTAAACGGGGACAGTTATACAAAGGTGGTCAAAGCCAATACACTATTGGTTAATGTCCTGCGTGACGAACTGGATCTTACCGGGACTAAAAAAGGCTGTGAGCTTGGCGACTGCGGGTCGTGCACAGTCCTTTTGGACGGCAGGCCGGTGAACTCTTGCGTTGTCCTGGCGGTGGAGGCGGACGGGCATGAGATCACCACCATTGAAGGGCTGGCGCAAAACGAAAGGCTGGATAAGATTCAGGAAGCCTTTGTAAACAACGCCGCAGTGCAGTGTGGCTACTGCACGCCCGGTATGATCATGTCGGCCAAGGCCCTCCTGACCCGTAATCCACACCCCGCCGAGCAGGAAGTGCGCGAAGCCATTGCAGGCAACCTTTGCCGCTGCACGGGGTATGTCAATATTGTCAAGGCCGTATTGGCCGCGTCCAATGAACAGTAGAACAGGGGTGATCAAATGAGCGGGAAATATTCTGTTATCGGTAAAAGCGTCCCCAAGATGGACGGGCGCGTTAAGGTTACCGGCCAGGCAAAATATACCGGGGACCTGAAGTTCCCAAACATGCTGGTGGGGAAGATACTAACCAGCCCCCACGCCCATGCCCGGATTTTGAGCATAGACACGACTGAGGCGAAAAAACTACCGGGGGTTAAGGCCGTAATCACCCACAAGGACGTGCCGGCCCTTAAGTACGGGATCAGCCCGGCCCGCTGGGATGAAAACATTTTCTGTATCGACAAGGTGCGTTTTGTGGGCGACAAGGTGGCCGCAGTGGCGGCCATCGATGAAGAAACTGTTTATAAGGCCCTCAAACTGATAAAGGTGGATTACGAAGTACTGCCGGCAGTCTTTGACCCCGTCGAGGCGATGAAAGAAGGCGCGCCGCTGGTGCACGACGAGTATCCCCGCAATATAAACACGGAAATACACCAAAATTTTGGCGATGTGGAGAAAGCATTTAAGGAAGCTTACTACGTCCGCACCGATACATTTGTAGGGCAGCGTACCTACCAGTCCCCCATTGAGCCCCACTCCGCCATTTCCATCTGGGAGGGGGGCAAGCTGACCGTTTACTCCAGCACCCAGTCTCCGCACTACTTCCAGTATTACATCGCCCGGGAGTTTGGCATGAAAATGGGAGACGTAAGGGTGATCAAACCCTTCGTGGGAGGCGGCTTCGGAGGAAAGCTGGAGCCCACCGGGCTGGAGTTCGCCGGCGCGGTTTTAGCCAGGATATCCGGACGCCCGGTCAGGATGTTCTACGACCGCCACGAAATGTTTGCCCATAACCGCGGCCGCCACCGCCAGATCATGAAGATCACCACCGGTGTGGATAAGGACGGGAAGATCCTCGGGGTGCATACCGATTTCATTATGGACGGCGGGGCTTACACCAGCCTGGGCATTGCTTCTGCATACTACGCCGGGGCCTTGCTTACCCTTACCTATGACTTTAAAGACTACAAATTCGACATGTACCGGGTTTATACCAACCTCCTTCCCTGCAGTCCAGGTCGCCGGCATCTATCTCCATCATGGCCGAAGCCATTTCTAAAACCTGCTGTTTGACCTCTTCGCCTGCCTGCTTAACGGCGGAACCGGACATCAGTGTCTGCCGGCTGGCGTAAGCGCCAAAATCGTGGGGAGTGGTCTCGGTATCGGCGGCAACTATCTTCATGTTTTCATAGGTAAAGCCCATGGCTTCAGCCGCCATCTGGCAAAGCACCGTGTCGGAGCCCTGCCCGATATCCACAGCCCCGGTATAAAGGGTTGCCGCTGTACCGTCTTCATGCACCTTGATTATGGCCGAGGCATGGGGCAGGTTGGTCCGGTAAATAGGATATCCAGCTCCTGAAACGAAACTGCCCAGGGCAATTCCTATACCCCGCCCTTTGGGGAGATTGCCTTTTTTCTCATTCCAGCCCGAGATCTCCCTGGCTTTTTCAATGCAGGCCGTCAGCTCGCAGGAATTAATCTTGAAGTCGTTGGGAGACGTAA
>JAMCWI010000040.1 GCA_023481335.1 Bacillota bacterium
CTAAGTTCATAGCAACCTTCCATTTTTGCTTTTTCCTCGACAAGACTTACCATTATTGCTCCAATTCCTCTGTTACGATAATTACTTGATGTGGCAACTAATTCAATAACACATAAATCATCGCACATTGAAAAAAGCAAATAACCCATAATATTGGCTTTAATATCAGAACAAATGGCTAAATGTTTTTTGTCACTTCTTAGCCCATTTATCAACCACTGTTTATACACATCCTTGCCGTTGCGTTTTTTAAATTGATTGTCTGTAATGAACTTAGAATACTGAAAGTCTGTCATTGCCTCTAGAACATCTCTATATTTCTGTCCATAATCTGATCGCATAATTTGTATATGGTAGTCACTATCAGTTTGGCTTTTGCTTTCCTTTAATTTTTTTCCAAATTGAATATTTACATCTGCTAGATATGCACTTGTATAAATTCCAATAAATTCAGCATTACGAGGATTCCCATTCTTATTCTCTATAGAAACAAAATTATATTTTTTCAGATAATAAAAAATTTCTTGTTGTTCTTCTTTACTTAGTTCGTTAGTCATTATTAGTTTTCCACATGACAAACCAAAAAAATTACTATCCCACTCCAAATAACAGAATTCATAATTTTTTGTATTGTTATTAACACTCATAGACCTAATTCTCCCTGCAATACTATGTTCTTAGAATTCTAATCATATTCTCAACCACGCATTCCACATCTTTATCGCTAAGACAGGTATGAAGTGGAAGTGTAACTTCATTGACATACTGTTTATAAGCATTTGGATAATCTTTAATATTGAATCCTAAGTTCCTATATGCAGTAAACAT
This sequence comes from Bacillota bacterium, assembly GCA_023481335.1. Taxonomy (GTDB): domain Bacteria; phylum Bacillota; class Desulfotomaculia; order Desulfotomaculales; family Desulfotomaculaceae; genus JAMCWI01. The sequence goes on from JAMCWI010000040.1 coordinate 829, forward strand.
AGGCAGTGGCTTATAATGCACGTTGCATGCTACACCAGTCTCTGCCATTTTAACTATAATTTCATTTCTCCGGGCTACTTCAATTCCAGGTATCCTCATTAAATAAAGATGTCCTGTGGAAGCAAAATCCTTACCATAATGCTGTACACTTAGAACACCCAACGGCAAGGATGTGTATAAACAGTGGTTGATAAATGGGCTAAGAAGTGACAAAAAACATTTAGCCATTTGTTCTGATATTAAAGCCAATATTATGGGAATATCGGTCATATTGCACTTGTAAGCAGGGTATATAATGTCATACTCCCAAGCACCTTTCTGACTCTTGGCTAATGCGTCTTTAGACTGACCATGAAGTGAATAAAGCATGAATTGGTTGTAAAGATGATAGTCATCTAATCCAATATCGCCACGCCAAACAACAGCACCACCTTCAGCCGTAGTCAAATTTTTTACTGCGTGGAAAGAAAAACAAGTGAAGTCAGCGACTTGTCCACACTTGAATCCCTTCCTCACAGCACCAAAGGCATGTGCAGCATCAGCAATCACGATGACTCTATTAAACAGCCCCTGTAACTCATTACTTGCCTTGAACAGTTTTCTCTTGGTCTCAATGGCTTCATATATCACATCATAATCGCACATCTTTCCAGCTATATCCACAGAGATAATTGCCTTAGTTTTCTCTGTAATCGCATCAGCCAGCTTTGAATAGTCCATTTCAAATGAATCTGGGGCGACATCAACTAACACTATTTTTGCTCCAACATGGTGTATTACGGAAGCTGATGCAGTATATGTATAAGCTGTGGTGATTACTTCATCTCCATCACCAATACCTAAGATGCGAAGGGTAAGTTCCATTGCAGCAGTAGCCGAATTGAGACAGACTGCCTTTTTTACACCTACATATTCAGCTATTTTTTGTTCAAAGAGCTTGGTCCTAGGTCCAGTTGTTATCCAACCAGATTTCATTGCTTGTATAACTTCTGCAATCTCCGCATCGGTAATATCAGGAGGAGAAAACGGAACGTTTCTTGATTCAATTACATCCATTCGATTTACCTCATTTCTGTAACCAGTAAAATAAGTAATTAACTAATCCCATGGTTTAACTCTAGCGTGAGTTTACGAATTATTAGACAGAAAGCCCCGGAAGCCTTCTCCTGTCTGGCTTTGAGGTGTATCTACGTATTACCTAATTATTTTGATATTGTTTTAGGTTGAACGTATCGAACATTTTTTGTTGCACCTCGTTCATATCAGTTACCGTAAGATACTGGCTTTGTTTTTTTCCCTGTCGGGTTTTCCCGTGAGTAGTTAGAACTTCGTTAATTTTTGTTAACTCCTCCAACATGGCCGGGATACTTATGTCGACTTTATTTCGAGATAACTCACGACATAACAAAGTACAAAGGGTTAAGGTCAAAATACAGTAAAACGTGTGAACCATGATCTTTTGGTCTGTCCAGTGGAATTGTGGACTCCAGCTTAAGAAATGGGGGTTCTTCATCAGTTTGAACGCATCCTCAATCTTATATTGGCCTCTGTATGCTTCTACAATAGCCTCATTAGTCCAGTCGTGATTATCAGTAAAGAGAATTGTTTTGCCCAATGACACTTCTTGAAGATCTTCCAATGCCCCTTTGTTAACGCTAAACGATATTCGCGGAAACCCAGATTCTTGGTAGATGTTCACATCAAAAAGCCGCTTCATGTACTTGTCAGAAAGAATCTCTTTAGTCCTTTTTTCCACCGATTCTATGGTTGGTTTTTTACCCTTTGTGATCAATCCAGTTTCCCGGTTCTCCAGTCTCCCGCTTAGTTCCTGGAGCCTTAATGTGCATTTGTTAATATCTTTGTTGATTCCCTGCATTTGACCCAGAAACAATTTCTCATTGTATACAACCAAAACAGTTCTTTCTTGTTCAAATACTTTCTTGGTCATTCGATGGACGCTTACGCCAGGATACTTTTCTTCGTCTAAGGCAATGAACTCACTCTTGGGTATTTGCAATAAATCCGCGTGGTGAGTCTGCACCAAGCTACCTACAACTCGAACGACACTCCCGTAGATCTTCTTATGGTTATCCAGTGAATTATTGCCCTTGTCGAAAATGAACGTTACTGTTTCCAAATTCTCCTGAATCTTTTTAACACGCTCAATTAATTTTGTGCTAACAGAGCCAAATTGAACCGGATCAGGAAGATTACCCGCATAGGTTTCATGGAATAGTGGAATATGGAAATCTCTACTGACCAGTAGTGCCAAGCCTACAATTCTAAGGTCGTTGCGTTTAGACTTACAGTGGCCCCTCTGCGGTAATTTGCACTCAGTATTGGTGTCCACGTAGGTGAAGAAATTGGTAGCATCATAGAGTAAACATTCTAAGCCAATCTCGAATTCTTTAACTATTTTCGCGGTAAGGTCCGCTTCGATGGCGGCAATGTGTTCTTGTTTTAGCAGGTTCATATTGTCCCAGAACCGTTGACTTGTCAGTTGATCCTGTTTGTAACGAAATAGTCTTTTTAAAACTGTACCCCCGTACCAGTCAGCGATTTTGCTTTTGCTTGTTGGAGCTATTGCCCTATTTATAGCCGCTAAGAGCATATATTCCCCAACACTAATGCCTTGAGAACGCTTTCCGACATGACGGTTAATGATATTAACCACATCAAGGCGTTCCGCCAATTGCAGCAAAGCGGTTTCGGCGCCAAAGCTAAAAGTCGAAGCTTTTTCGGGTTTTTGCAATTCGTCAATGCTCTTTATTTTTTCAAGAATATCCTCTGCCTTACCTAAGTAGATCTGGTTAGTGTACCGGGGCTTACCATTGACTCGCTTAGATTCAACCAAGTAATAATAAATCTGATTCTTGATCTTTTTCTTAATGATACTAGCCATTTAGCTACCCCCTCTGTCAGGTTAGGTTATACATATATTCGACACAGAGGGTGACATTTCCTTTCTATACTGGAAAAATACCGAAAAAAAGAGGATTTTAAACCAGAATAAGAGCTAAAACTAGGGGGATTATTTAAGAGAAGTTAGGTTATACGCGTCGCTTCCATTAATACCATTTAATGGGAATGTCTTCTGGCTCAAATAATTCGACCAATCTCATGAATCCTCACTGGGAGATAAGAATAATTTTGCTGCCAAAAGACTAAATAGCTGGAAATTAAATGCGTATTTCGTAAACTGACGCTAGCAATATAAATAGTGGGTTCTCTTGACTCTGCGTTCTTCGTTAGGACATAACGAAAAGATAAAAGGCAAATAAACTGATAAGCCTTCGGCGTCTCGTCTACTCGTCAACTCGTCTGAAAACTGATACGGCGTTAAGGGAACGTGGGAACATTATGAAATAAATGCATTAAAAGAATAGGTAGGGGTTCCCCTAATAGTTGAGCCATCGGATAGCCTAATCATCGTTTCATCGTTCAGCGAGCCCTCGATTCAGCTCCACAAAGACGTACCAATTTCCGTTTGGTTTAACAGCTATACCCTACTAACTAACCATCTCATTATAATAAACCAACCCTGGCATCATTCTCTTTAACCCTTGAAACACATCATTTCCATCGTATATGTTTCTGTTCGAGAGTTTTAATAGTTCACCAACCAACAACGCTTCGTCTATTGCTATAGGCTTGGCCTCAAATATACGTTTGTGCCGGGTACTGGTGGAGCCCTCTTCTGCGGTAAGAAGCTCCTCAAACAGCTTTTCGCCTGGCCGAACACCAGTGAATTTAATCTCTATATCTTTGTTCGGTTCAAAGCCGGAAAGCTTGATTAGATTGGTTGCCAGATCGACGATCTTGACGGGTTCGCCCATGTCCAATAAGAATACTTCTCCGCCTTCAGCCATAGAGCCCGCCTGGATTACTAATTGAACTGCTTCGGGAATGGTCATGAAGTACCGGGTCATTTCCGGGTGGGTTACGGTAACCGGCCCGCCCTTTGCAATTTGTTCCTTAAAAATCGGCACAACACTTCCCCTGCTGCCAAGTACATTACCAAAACGTACGGCGGCAAACTTTGTAGCGGAGTGTTTGAACATATTTTGAATGATAAGTTCGGCAATTCTTTTGGTTGCTCCCATTACACTGGAAGGGTTGACAACCTTGTCCGTGGATATAAAAACAAAGGTTTCGCAATTCATTCGATCGGCCAGTTCGGCTACGTTCTTGGTACCAAAGATGTTGGTTTTGACAGCCTCATCCGGGTGCATTTCCATTAGCGGAACATGTTTGTGTGCAGCGGCATGGAAGACTACCTGGGGTTTATATCTTTGAAAAACGTCTTCTAATTTTTTTCTGTCCCTTACATCGGCTATGACGACTTGCGTTCTGAGTTGAGGGAATTTATCGGTTAACTCCAACCAAATATTATATATGCTGTTTTCCCCGTGCCCCAACAGGATGAGCTTACCGGGTTCCACCAGGGCTATTTGGCGGCATAATTCCGACCCGATGGATCCGCCAGCCCCTGTAACCAAGACAACTTTTCCCTTAAGGTAGCCAGAAATTTCCCCCAGGTTCACTTGTACTGGTTCCCTGCCAAGCAGATCTTCTATATCTACCGGCCTGATTTGGTTGATGGTAACCTGTCCGTCCAAAAGCTGGTAAACACCCGGCAGTATCTTTACCGAGGCTACTGACTCCTTACAAAATTGCACTATTTCCCGCATTGTATCTCCGGACACAGAGGGCATGGCAATAATGATTTCGTCGATGCCATATTTATAAACCAGCGATGGAATTCTATCCCTGGCACCTAAAACAGGTAACCCGTATATTGAAAGATTGTGTTTTTGAGGGTCGTCATCAATAAGACCAATTACCGGCTGGCTGCCGTTGTAATGCCTCTTATATTCCCTTGCCACCAGGGCTCCGGCATCGCCGGCCCCATAAATCAGTGTCTTTTTACTGTCTGTTGCTTTGGGGCAAGTTCTGGGTTGATTGGTTTCAATAAACACCCTCCAAGCAAATCTGGAGCCGCCTACAAAGATAATACCAAAGGCCCAGAACAGAATGACATTACTTGCAGGAACAGGCGAGTTTATTATGTACATAATAATGATGACGACGACACTGCCGCTGGATATTGACTGTAAAATGGCTTGCAATTCACCGATGCTGGCATAGGCCCAGACCCTGTGATATAACCTTGAAAAATAGAAGATTCCTAATATAATGGGAGTGGCAATTAGGGATAGTTCGAGATAATAGGTTAGGGGTTGTTTTATCAAACGAATAAAATACGGCAAAATAATTGCCAGGTTAATTAATACGGCATCACAAAAAATTAGTATCGGTATTCTCATTTTCCATTGCACCACAATCACCGTTCCCGTCTTTCGTACGTATTTCTGTAGTATATGTTTATAAGTTTTATATTTCTCTTTTTTCAATACCAGGCATATAGTCCTGGTTTGGCGGGACTTTTATCCTATTGCTGAGCTAAAAAAAACACACCTTATTTAAAAAGGTTTTTACTGGTATAAATGAGCGCAATTTTAAGGAAACCCAATTAAGTTTACAAAGACTGCTTACTGCTATGGTTTAATTTTAACTTCGACATTAATTTCCAAAACCCTGCCAAAATGTATAAAATCGGAAATCCTTAACTAAAACTTAATTTTCAAGATTTTTAACATAAATATCTATTGATAAGATATATACGGCATATATTAACATAAATCCTTTTTATTTCTAAATTTAAGTTTTGTATAGCTTTGTGTTTTTCGACACATGTTGAAAATCTTGAAGAATAGGTTAAGAACCTATCGAACCATTTAATTATCCCACATAATGCCAGCTTAAAAATAATATATTGTTTTTAGGCTAACCTGGAGAGGAGCTGGCATAAGTGGTTATATACATGGGAAAGAGAACCATCAAAGCATTGATTATTGGAATTTTAATTCTTGGCCTGGTGGCCGGGGCTACCTCCTATACCACAACCACTGCGTCTAAAGGAGCTGCGGTGGAGCAATGGCTGCGCAGCGGTCAGGTGGTGAAGCAGGTGAGCACCACGCGCCAGGTAGTGGCTCTTACCTTTGATGACGGGCCCAGCGCTACTTTTACGCCCCAGGTGCTGGATATTTTAAAGGAACATCAGGCCAAGGCCACTTTCTTTGTGGTGGGCAAAAGGGCGGAGAAATATCCGGAACTGATTCAACGCATGGCCCAGGAAGGGCATGAAATTGCCAATCATACCTATAACCACCCCATGTCACCGGTGAACCCCGCCAGACTGGCAGAGGAGCTGGATAAAACCGATGAGGTGATTTACAGCATCACGGAAAAACATACCCAATATTTCCGCCCGCCGGGGGGCAAATGCACCCGGGCCACGGTGGAACCGGCACTGGCCAAAGGCTATAAGGTGATCCTTTGGACCGCCCAGGAAGATCCTATGGACTGGGCCGACCCGGGGGTAAAAAGAATTGTTGACCGGGTGGTGGAAAATGCAAGGAACGGCTCCATCATCATTTTGCACGACTGCGGCGGCGACCGCACCCAGACGGTGGAGGCCCTGCCGAGAATTATCAAGGGTTTAAAGGAGAAGGGTTACGGCTTTGTAACCGTCACGGAGTTGTTAAAAGGCGGCAGCACCGTGCCCGCTGTGGAGGAGTTTAGAATGGAGAATTGGATGGAATGAGAGAAAACATTTGGGGTCTGGCTGTCAGCTGTCAGCCTTCAGCTTTTAGCTTTTAGAATTACCTTAAAAAGCTGATAGCTGATGGCTGACGGCCGATGGCCAGACCCCAAAGGAATACCCGTAAGCTAGTACTTGTGCAGTTCTTCAATAAATTTCTCGTTGCTGTAATGCCCGGTGACGCGGATGCGGTGGAGTTTGAAGGGGTCGGAGGTAATTTTGGCCAGACCCAGTTCGGTGGTGACCGCTGCGCGGTAGCCGGCTTCTTTTGTAATTTGGGCCACGGTATCGTTATAGCTGCCGTAGGGGTAGCAGAATACTTCCACCGGCTTTTTCAAGCCGTGCTCCAGGGCTCGTTTGGATTCTTCAATTTGGTAGCGGGCCACCTCCGGGGTTACCTCCGCCAGGTGGGGGTGATCCACGGTGTGGGCGCCGATGGTAAAACCCGCCGCATCCAGTTCTCTTATTTCATTCCAGTCCATGATTCTGTTTTCGGGCTGGAGTTTCTTTTCTACATCAAAAAAGTTGGTATTGCCAATGGCTTTGGATACCACGAAAATGGTGCCGGTAAAACCGTATTTTTGCATGATGGGGTAGGCGAATTGATAATTGTCCAAATACCCGTCGTCAAAGGTTATGACAATGGGTTTATCCGGCAGGTGTTTGCCCTTTTCAAAATGATCCATCACATCTACCAGGGAAATGGTTTCATAACCGTTCTTTTTCAGGTATTTCATTTGCCATTCAAATTTATCCGGGGGAACCCGCAGCCCCAAACCACCGGTGCCGGGATTGGGATTCACCTTGTGATACATTAAAATGGGGATACCCCCAAGTTTGGGGTAGTTGGCATCCGAAGGGATGGCTCTGTTTTGCTGCTGGTGCCAAATGCCTGTCCCGGTTAGGATTAGTGTTATAATCAGTAAACTAACTAGAAATATTTTCTTGGATAGGGACATGGAATTCACCTCCTGGTCTTTATGGGTAGTGTTTTGGGGTTCTGGATGGTTGGTAGATCTTCACCGGTGCCCGTTCCAGGGCTGCGGTTTTGGATTCATAGATAATTTCCATCACCGCCTGGGCCAGCTTTTCCGGCTGGTGCCGCACCAAATTGCTTTGCTGTACCAGGTATTTGGACCAAATTTTTATACCCTTTTTGCTTAGGGCGGCACTGTCCACTTTTACCGGGGCGGCGCCTTTTTCGCTGTATTTTTTGAGCAGGCGGCCCGGAATGGGCTCGCTGTTCACCAGGATTTGGTCCACAATGGGGCCCACGTGATCAAAGATGGCCTCGATATGATCATGGGCGGTATAGCCCTGGGTTTCCCCGGGTTGGGTCATAATATTGCAAATGTAAATTTTTTGGGCTGGTGAATTTTCAATGGCGTCCGCCATGCCCTGCACCAGCAGGTTGGGGATGACGCTGGTATAAAGGCTGCCGGGCCCCAGGATAATCAAGTCTGCCTCCTGGATGGCCGCCAGGGCTTCGGGCAGGGGGTGGCAGATTTCCGGGCGCAAAAAGATCCTTTTAATGCGGCTGCGGCTGGCGGAGATATTGCACTCGCCATAGACCAAGGTTTTATCCTCCAACTCAGCACCTAATACCACGTTTTCCAGGGTAACGGGCAGCACCTGGCCCCGAATGGCCAGCACCTTGGAAAGGGCCCGCACGGCGCCGTCGAAGCCGCCGGAAACGTCATTTAACCCCGCCAGCAGTAAATTGCCCAGGTTGTGTCCGCCCAGTTCGCCGCTGGTAAAGCGGTACTGCAGCACTTCTTCCATGAGGGTTTCTTTATCGGCCAGGGCCACCAGGCAGTTGCGAATATCTCCCGGCGGCAAAATCCCCAGGTTATCCCGCAGGCGGCCGGAACTGCCGCCGTCGTCGGTGACGGTTACAATGGCCGTAATGTTGCTGGTATATTCCTTAATGCCCTTGAGCAGGCTGGATAGGCCGGTTCCCCCGCCGATGGCCACCACTTTGGGTCCCCGCTTGAGGGATCTGTGGTGATAAATGGTTTCTACCAGCCGCTCCGAGGGGTCCGGTCGGATCACCGTCATGATGGATTTGAAAGCCATGCGAAAGCCATGGCCTATCATCGCCAAACCCAGGACGGCAATCAGAATGCCGATGAACCATTGGGGAACCCCGGCCAATTGGTTAGCCAGCAGTTCCATAACCTCACCCATCAGGCCCACCAAATGGCGGTCCAGCAGAGCAAGGCCCAACCCCAGCAGAAAAATCCCCAGCAGGGTCAGCAGCACCCAGCGCTTGATGTTCATTCCAGGAGAAAACCATTTCCATAAAGTGGTCAATTTATCCCACCGCCTACACTCGCATAATATCCCGGTGCCTTACATTGACGCGGTATCCCTTCCCGCCAAGTACATCCCCCAGTTTATTGGCCAGTGTTACAGACCTGTGCATGCCGCCGGTGCAGCCAATGGCTATCATAAGCGTTGCTTTGCCTTCATTTTGATAATGGGGTATTAAAAAAGTGACAAAATCAATGAACTTTTCCATGAATTCCTTGGTTACGTCCTTGGAGAGAACATGCTGCTGCACGGGTTCATCGTTGCCGGTGAGACAGCGCAGTTCCGGGATGTAATGGGGATTGGGCAGGAACCGTACATCGATGACCAGATCGGAATCCAGGGGGATGCCGTATTTGTAGCCAAAGGAAATGACGGTAATCAACAGACGATTGTTATCTTCCTTTTCACCGCCGTATTGACTGACGATCTGTTCTTTTAACTGAACGTTGGAAAGATTCGAGGTGTCGATAATTTTATTGGCTCTGCCTCGAATTTCCCGCAGCAGTGTTCTTTCCTCCCGGATCACTTCCAAGACCTCGCCATGGGTATCCAAAGGATGGCGCCGCCGGGATTCCTTATACCGCCGCACCAGGGTTTCGTCCGATGCTTCTAAAAACAAGATCTCATACCGGTAGCCCTGTTGGGTTAAATCCTTGAGCACCTCTATCACCTGGTTGAAAAAAGCCCCGCCCCGGATATCCACCACCAGGGCCACTTTATCCACTTTTCCGTTGGGCTGGGACACCAGTTCAGCAAACTTTGGGATCAGGGCCGGAGGCAGGTTATCCACACAGAAGTAGCCCAGATCCTCCAGGCTCTGTACTGCTTGGGTTTTGCCCGCCCCGGACATCCCTGTGACAATTAACAATCTTGGACTGGACACTTCAACACCCCCTTCAAGACAAACGCGTAAAGTTCTACTATATTGTAAACGCTGGGCTGATTTTAAGCAAATAAAACACTTATCCTAAAGGGGCAGTGATTTCCAGTTGTAACCGTTTTTTGAAAGGCAATCATATCTACCCCATTATAGTAAAATAGCACCGTTATGGTGCTATTTTGAGCAGTGAGAGGTGAGAGGTTGGAGGTGGGGAAAAAAGCTGCCGATAGTGGTGCATCGGTGTGCATCATTGCTTGGATTCTTCCTCTAATAAATCACCAAGTACTTGCAGGGCCTCCAGGGCATCTTCGCCATCCGCCATCAGGGTTACGGTCTCTGATTGGTAATTGGCCAATTCCATTAGCCCCATAATGCTTTTGCCGTTTACCCTGTGCCCGCCCTTTTCCAGACTGATTTGCGCGTTAAATTGATTGGCCGCTTTGACAAATTTAGCTGCCGGTTGGGGGTTCAGACTTGTGCTCCGCAGGCTCTTTTTTAACATTGGCAATTCTCCTCATTCTCGTTGTGTTTCCCTACCTTCATTATTTCCACTTTTAGCCTTCACTGCCCAGAATAAATTTGGCAATCACCTCTGCCACACCGTCTTGGTCGTTGCTGCTGGTTACGTAGTCTGCTTTTTCTTTCACTTGGGATTTAGCGTTTTCCACCACCACCCCTAGACCGGCGTATGCCAGCATTTCCAAATCATTAGGCGCATCTCCGATGGCAATCACCTGGTGCGGGGTTAAGCCCCAGCGCCGGGCCAGGGTATCCAGGGCATGGCCTTTGGTGGCCTCGGGGTGGGAAAATTCCAGGAAATGCGGTTTGGATTTGGTAATATGCAGGGTGTTGCCAAACCAGTGCTTCATCTCCTGCTCCAGGTCATCCAACTCCTTGATGCCGCCCACAACCAGCACCTTGGTGGGAGGCCGGTGGAGAAACTTCAGTAAATCCCCCACCGGGTGGGCGGTAATGCCGGATATTCTTTGGTAAGTCTCCGCCTCGGGGGTTAGTTTTTCCACATACAAATTATCATCCACATAGACATTGACATGATAGCCCAGGGTTTTTGCCCGGTCAATGACCTGCCCGGCCAAATCCAGCGGCACCGGACGGTGGAGTAAGGTCTCCCCGGAAACCGCTTCTTTAACCAAGGCGCCTTGGTAGGTGATGAGCGGCAGGTTCAGTTCCAACTCCCGGGCATACCGCAGGGCGGAGCAATACATGCGCCCGGTGGCCAGGGTCACATGCACCCCCGCCTCCCTGGCCCTTTGAATATATTCTTTGTTGCGTTCGGATATTTGCAGCTGGCTGTTCAGCAGCGTGTCGTCCAGATCGATGGCCAGCATTTTGTAAGTTGTCAATGGATAGCCTCCTTTTTGCTTGTGGGTATTTCTTTGGGGTCGGGTCTGGGCTTATGCTGTATTTCTTTGGGGTCTTGTCTGGGCTTGCGGGTATTCCTCTTGGGTCCTGTCTAGGCTTTGGGGTTTTGCTGCGGGGTCTTGTCTGGGCTTACGGGCATTCCTTTGGGGTCCAGCTATAGCAAGACCCAAAAAGCTTTACCCTCTAGCCCAGACAAGACTAAAAAGGAATACCCATGAGCCCAGACTTGACCCCAAAGTAATACTTCCTGGCCCAGACTAGACCCGCAATTCACTCCCTAAAGTACCTATATACCGCCTCGGCGGCTTTGGTGTTCATGCCGGGGACTTGGGCCAGGTCGGCTACCGAGGCTTGTTTGATGGCCTCCAGGTTCTTGTAGGCTTTGTATAGTTCTCGGCGGCGTACGGCGCCGATGCCTTCGATTTCATCCAGTACGGACTTCAGGTTTCTTTGGGTGCGCAGCTTGCGGTGGTAGGTTACCGCGAAACGGTGGGCCTCATCCCTCAGCCGCTGCAGCATTTGCAGGCCTCGGGATTCCCTGGGCAGCCGGATGGGGGCTGGCCGTCCCGGGGCAAAAAGCAGCTCTTCCTCTTTGGCCAGACCAAAGGTGGGAATGCAGGCAAAGCCCTGCTCCAGCATGGCCTCCCGGGCGGCGGAGAGCTGTCCCTTGCCCCCGTCGATCATGATGACATCCGGCAAATGGGTGAATTTAGCCCGGTTGGCTGCCAACTCTCCGGCCTCCACCTGGGCCTGTTCCTCCTTGGCCCGGGATAGACGCCGGTTTAGGGTCTCCTTCATGGAAGCAAAATCATTGGGCCCCTCCACGGTGCGGATTTTGAATCGCCGGTACTGGTCCTTGGCCGGTTTGCCGTCCTCAAAGACCACCATGGAGGCCACGGTTTCGGTGCCTTGGATGTTGGAGATATCGTAGCACTCCAGGCGCCGGGGGGGCTGCTCCAAACCCAGGGCGGCCATCAATTCCGCCAGGGCACCGTCCACGGCATCTCGCCCGGCCTGGCGCTCCAACTGGCTTTGCTCCAGGGAAAGCAGGGCATTTTGGGCCGCCATTTCCACCAGTTTATGTTTATCCCCCCGTTTGGGGATTTTTATGCTGACTTTGCTGCCCCGCAGTTCAGTAAGCCAGGCGGCAAGCAAAGGGGCATCTGCGATTTCTTCGGAGAGTAAAATTTCTGCCGGAACATATTCTGTCTGGTTATAAAACTGCTGCACGAAGGTGGCCATGACCGCCCCCCGCTCCAGGGTGTCGGTGCCCTCCAGGAAGTAGTGTTCACGCCCGATGAGCTTGCCGCCCCGGATAAAAAACACCGTCAGGCAGGCTTCATCGAAACCCCGGGCCATGGCAATGACATCTTGATCCACCAGATCGGCGGACACCACCTTCTGCCGCTCCACCACCTTTTCCACCGCCAGCAGCTGATCCCTCAGTTCCGCGGCCTTCTCAAACTCTAGATTCTCGGCGGCCTGTTCCATCCGCTGCCGCAGCCTTTTCATTAAAACCTCCTGGCGTCCCTCCAGGAACAGCACCACCTCGTTGGCAGTTTCCCGGTAGGTGGCAGCCTCCACCAGATTGCAGCAGGGCCCCAAACAGCGGCGGATGTGATAGTTCAGGCAGGGACGGTCCCGGGCTGCCGGTTCCCGCTGCTTGCAGGTGCGCAGGGGAAAGATTTTCTTCAGCAGCCGCAGGGTTTCATTCACCGCCCCCACATGGGTGAAGGGGCCGAAATACCGGGCACCGTCCTTCACCACCCGCCGGGTGATGTGCACCCGAGGGAATCGTTCCTGTACCGTCACCTTTATGTAGGGGTAGGTTTTATCGTCCTTTAGCAAAACATTGTATTTAGGCCGGTGTTCTTTGATCAGGTTGTTTTCCAGGATGAGGGCTTCCATCTCGGAATCGGTGACAATGTAGTCCAGATCCGCCGCCCGGCGCAGCATGGCCTGCACCTTGGGGGCCTGCTTGGCACCGGCCTGAAAGTAGGAGCGAATCCGGTTCTTCAGGGAAACCGCCTTGCCGACATAGATCACCTGGCCGTCGGCATCTTTATAAATGTAAACCCCGGGGCGCGGCGGAATATTTTTAATTTTGTCCGTCAGTGCCAGCCTTTC
>JAMCWI010000092.1 GCA_023481335.1 Bacillota bacterium
CGGTGCGTAGCCATGGATTAAAGCCCCAATGCCAATGCCAATTAAAATATATACCCAAACCCTCTTCACAATGTCTGCACTTTTTCTTGTATGACACCGTCAAAATCATTATTTTACTGGGTGTTATGATTTTTGCAATCTCATACATTCGCAGCTATTTTCCACCGGAACGGACCAAAAGAATATTAACTCGCTTTAAAGGGGTTACCGGTAACATTATGGCTGCTCTACTGGGTACAGTAACACCTTTTTGCTCCTGTTCCTCGGTTCCCTTGTTTATCGGCTTTGTGGAAGCCGGAATTCCTTTAGGTGTGACACTTTCTTTCTTAATTACGTCGCCCATCATCAACGAAGCAGCATTTGCTATCCTGGTAGGCAGTTTTGGTCTAAAGATTGCGGTTATTTATGTGGTGGCGGGCACTGTATTAGGGGTTTTGGGTGGGTTAATTATCGGTAAGCTAAAGATGGAAGACCAAATCGAAGAATACGTTAAACAAATTAAGATGGGTGAAACTGAAATTCAGGAACTTACCACGGGACAGAGGATTGCCTTTGCCCGGGATCAAGTGGCAGACATTGTGAAGAGGGTTTGGGTATATATTTTAATTGGCATTGGCATTGGGGCTTTAATCCATGGCTACGCACCGGCAGAATTGCTGGCGGAGTATGCCGGACCTGACAATCCCTTCGCTGTCATTGTGGCTGTGGTTCTGGGCGTACCCCTTTACTCAAACGCCCTTGGCACCATTCCCATTGCAGAGGCGTTGATTAACAAAGGGGTCGGCTTTGGTACTGCCATGGCCTTTATGATGGCAACCACGGCTTTGTCTTTGCCGGAGATGATTATTTTACGTAAGGTAATCAAACCAAAACTAATTGCTACCTTTGTTGTTGTTACCAGTTTTGGTATTATTCTAATCGGTTATCTGTTTAATTTCTTGGTATAACATGTTTTCATCTTATGAACCAGAGGAGGAACCCCAACCAGGAGTTCCTCCTTTGGTTTATTCCATTTTAAGGGCAGGCGATGAGTCGGCGGGACCACAGGCATTCTGCACAGGAAGGGTTGTTGCCCCAGCAGTCGGACTCGTTGGTGTCCGTGTAGGAACAGCCGTCAAGGTATTTACAGTCGCTGCAGGAAGGGAATTTGAAGTCTTTGAGCTTGCTGCGAAAGTTTACATAAGCAGGGTCAGTCCAAATTTCACTAAGAGTAGAATCATGGATATTGCCCAGGTAGAAGGGGAAGATTTCTTTTTTGCGACCATAGACAAAACAGTGATAGGAATGCATCAGGGCATAGCAGGGGGCTACTTCGCCCCGGTAGGTGATGGCGGCAGCCTTGTCCTCGGCAAATTTGCATTGACGATCGGTACGCATCTTCATATAGGGCATTTGGGCCAATACATTCACCAGGATGGTATCCTTACCATGAGCCATCATGGTGTCTTCCATGTCATAGAGGATTTCGTCCTTCATTTCTTCATTATAGGGCAGTACATTGGTTACAATTAATTTCCTGGCTTGCAGTTCCATAGAAAGGCGAACCAGTTTGGGGAGTTTATGAAAATTCTTTTTCATGGCTACAAATTCGATTCCCAGTTCAGGGAGTTTGCTTTTTGCCGTCTCTTTGGCACGGTTTAGAGCTTTAATATTCTCCACCACCGGGGAAAGCTCTGTGCGGCGAATTTCATTGTATTCTTCTTCATCTGGGCCGTCCAAGGAGATGTAAATGGCATCTAAGGGAAGGCTAATCAGTTGTTTGATATTTTCCTGCGTGAGCAGGGAACCGTTGGTGATCATTTCCACACGCAAGCCTTGCGATTTTACTGCCCTTAACATATCAAAGATGCGAGGGTGACTCATGGGCTCACCAAAACCGCCAAAATGGATGCATTCCAGTTCAGGCAATTCTTTTATCTGTTCCAGCAGCCGCTCAAAAGTGGACCACTCCATATGCCCCATGTCATCCAGCCAGGAGTTGCGAATACAGGTGGTGCAGTCAAAATTGCACAGGGTGGTCACTTCCACATAAAGCTTCTTAAGATCCCGCCGCAGGGGTATTATTTTATAGCCTTCTTCCGTAGGCAACAAAAGGGCTTCAGAGGCTTTCCTTTCCAGTGGGAACAGGCCTGTCTTGGTAAGATTTATTACTTTACCGCCGAACAAGTTTTCTTTGGAAATGGTAATGAGCTTTTTCATGATGTTCCTCCCGGTTTGCCATATAAAGAATTACGAAAATTATAACATTTTTGATTTTAGCCAATCAATGAGGGTAATTCTTACAATAAGGGTGCGCTGGTGCAACGTTTCACAACTTACCATTTATACGAAATTCGTTTAAATAATAAGAGTGTGGACTGGCGCCACACTCTTAACTGTTCAGGAAGAATTATTTCACTGCTCCACTGGGAGTAAAATATTTCTTTTGGAAGGCCAGGGTGGTGCTTACCAAAGCAATCATCACCGGCACCTCAATGAGGGGACCAATGACCGCCGCAAAGGCTGCACCCGATTCAATGCCAAAAATGGCTACGGCAACTGCAATGGCAAGTTCAAAATTATTACTGGATGCGGTAAAGGCCAGGGTGGTGCTTTGGCCGTAGTTAACGCAGCTTCGCTTGCTCATGAAGAAGCTCAG
>JAMCWI010000023.1 GCA_023481335.1 Bacillota bacterium
CCCCAAATGGGGTATTTTCTTTTTTTGGGAGCATTTTTGGGAGCATGGCCTGTTTTTAGGGATTATTTTACCCTTCTCAAGACAGGTTTTTTTGCTTCCTGGGGCTGGGGTTTTTCTTCCGGGGTTAACATTTTTTCTATGAAGGCATCTGTTTTGTCGGCAATATCCCTGTCAACAGATTTAAGCGCATGGGCGTATATGTTCCCTGTGGTGTTGATATTGCTATGACCGAGGCGGGAGCTTAAATTCTTTATGTCCGCACCCTGGGCGATCATTATGGTGGCCGCCGTGTGCCTTAGTCCGTGGAAGTTAAGTGGTGGTAGTTTATGCCTTTTAATAAACTTCGGGAACCACCGCGAGGGCCAACCTGGGTGTGCTGGCCTGCCGTCCCTGTTGGTGAACACCCTTTCCGATTCGTGCCAAAGGTTATCCAGTTTTGCGGCAAGCTTTTCCTGGTTGTTTTTATGCTGAGAGAGAACATTTAAAACCCTGAGAGGGATCGATATTACCCGCAGGCTGGATTCATTCTTAGGTTCTTTTGTAAAGACCCCTTGACCCGGAAGGTACTGGCTGGCCTGCCTGACCGTAAGGGTGGACTTATTAAAATCAATATCCTGCCACTCCAAGCCCATGATCTCACCGCAGCGCAGGCCGCAGAACACCGCCAGGTAGATCAGGGCCTTATGTTTTACATCTTCTGCCTCTGCCGCCGCCATTAAAACCTTCGTCTGTTCCTCATCGTAGAATTTACCATGCTTTTTGTGCACTTTTGGCGGGGGGACCCGAGATGCCGGGTTAGCGGGGATTACCTGCCATTCTGTGGCATCGTGCAAAATTTTAGAGATAATTCTATGGTGGTAATGAATTGTTTCTTCTGACAGCTTGCCTTCTTTGCCGTCAGTCCGTATGCCATCTTCTGAAAGATTGTCGTAAAA
The DNA here is from genome assembly GCA_023481335.1 of Bacillota bacterium. GTDB lineage: Bacteria > Bacillota > Desulfotomaculia > Desulfotomaculales > Desulfotomaculaceae > JAMCWI01. The sequence goes on from JAMCWI010000023.1 coordinate 936, forward strand.
CTCTATAAGGTGAACCGGCTTAATCTGATCAATTTTCAGGTGGCCGAGGGCCGGAATAACCCGGGAATTAAGTATTTGCTTATACCTGTATAGTGTTTTTGGTGCAAGGTTCTTTTCTGCATAAGACTTAAGCCATTTTTCAACAAAGTCTTTAAATGTCTGCTTTGTGGGTTCAATATACTGGCCCTTCTCGATTTTATCCACCAGCTTGCCGAGAAGCTTTACTGCTGCGTCCCGGTTCTTAGCCTTTACCGTTTCCCGGATAACTCTCCTGCTGCCGTCCGCGTTAGTGCCGCAGTTGACGTTAAGCCGCCATTTGCCGTTTCCCCTGTCCTCAACCCAGCCGGAGCTAGCCATTGTTTAGACCTCCCTTAAAGATTTCAGTATGGAATCTATTTTTTTGCTTAATTTTTTTTCACCCGATATTCCTTGGCCTAAAAGAGTTTCAATAGTATCAATAAGCCATTTCTGGTCAACCTCTGTATATATTTTTAATAAATTTTCTTTCCAGATCTTTTCATTATGCTTCTGAACTAAATGTGCGTTCCGGCATCTGTCGCTACAATATTGATTGTCTGGATTTTCAGTAATAAATAGCCTATTGCAGCGTTTTTTGGTACATCTACGCCAATATTTATTTCCGACTAAACTCATGAACGTTAATAAGTAAATAGCATCTAGTAAGGATCTGTACTGCCAGCCAGCTACCCAATTTTCATTTTCACCTAAATAAACCCCAGGACGAATTCCTTTAAATTTTTCATTTAGACGCAATTCAAGTATAAGAGCCTGTGATTCTCGATCTTCATGGCCTATAGGCGGAAGGTTTTTTATTTCCTCAATAATGTTCTGATATTCTTTTGCGGCTTCTATAAAAACAGGAACAGGTTCTTGCCACCCATGGTACCGCATTTTATGGGGGTGGATATACCAGGAGGAATATTTTTCTTTCCATAGGTTAACCTCCACATCATTTTCCGGAAGCACCTCAGCCATTTGATATGCTGGTACATTCCATAATCCGAGTAATCCCCACTTGTTAGCAAAATTTAAAACAGCATTAGTGTCTTTGAGATCTAAGCGGGCAAGAGCTGTGTGTGGAGAAGACTTGTCCTGTTCTTCAGGTTTACGCGGGCGCTTAGGTAGTTGTTGATGTTCCAAAGGATCATACCAATCAATTTTAGCACCGGATTTAGCAACAATCATTTTTATTCCCTCATTTTCTTCAAAACCATAATTTAAGCGAAACCAAAGAGATGACCAGGAAAAAGCATTTTTAGGAGGCAAGGGAACCACCCTCTAAACCAAATATTAAGCACTTATTAAGAATTGACTGATTATTATTCTTATATTAAAATATACCTGAGCACGGAAGAGATGTCAAGTTTTATTGCCCGGATGAGGGCAGGGATGAAACAAATCGACCTGGCTAGAGCGGTAGGCGTTAGCGAGGGGCAGGTTGCGAAATGGGAAACAGAAAGGATAAAACCTAATCCAGTTATGTTAGAGCGTATTAAAACTGTCCTGAGTCTTGGCGACGAGGAGATACAACACATTCTTGGGGAGGCTATGTAATGAAGGGCGACAAATTGACCGCCGAGGAAGTGGCCAAGGACTTTTTTGAGGGGAAGGTCAGCGCCTTACTGTGCGCGATCTCTGGAGGCGGGGACTTTTGCCAGGGATAAAATGCGGCCGGCTGGGT
>JAMCWI010000166.1 GCA_023481335.1 Bacillota bacterium
CTCATACCACCGCTAAATTCATGGGGATATTGTGTCATACGCTTTTCCGGATTGGGAATGCCTACTAAATTAAGCATTTCTAATGCTTTGGCCTGTTGTTGTTCCTTTTTAATATTTTGGTGTTTTTGCAACACCTCCATGATCTGCCGTCCCACAGTCATGGTGGGGTTTAGGGAGGTCATGGGGTCTTGAAAAATCATGCCGATTTCCTTGCCTCTGATCTTTTCCATTGCTTTTTCATTTTTGGCCACCAGGTCTTGTCCAGCAAAATGGATTGAACCGCCTACGATTTCGCCGGGGGGTGAAGGAATTAATTTCATAATTGTTTGAGCGGTAACACTTTTTCCACAACCGGACTCCCCCACAATGGCAATGGCTTCCCCGGCATTTACATCGAAGCTAACACCCCTGACAGCCTGTACATTGCCGGCATAGGTTGTAAAGTTAACTTTAAGGTCTTTTATTTCCAGTAGTTTCTTCATTGCAACCTCCTACTTGCGCATCCGGGGATCTAAGGCATCCCGGAGCCCATCCCCAACGAAGTTAAAGGCTAACATGGTAATACTGATAAAAACAGCAGGAAACAGCAATTGCCACGGGTAACTTCGTAAGCCCTGCAGTCCATCACTGGCTAAAACGCCCCAGCTGGCCGCGGGTGCTGATACCCCCAAGCCTAAAAAGCTCAAGAATGCTTCGGTAAAAATGGCTTCGGGAATGAGCAGGGTCATGGTTACAATAATAGGCCCCATGGTATTAGGAATTAAGTGCCGTAATAATATGCGCATGGTGCTGGCTCCCAAGAGACGAGCGGCCAACACATACTCTTGTTCTTTGAGAACCAGCACTTGCCCTCTGACGATACGGGCTAAGTTTAACCAATAGACCAGCCCAAGGGCAGTAAAAATACTGCCTAAGCCCGGGCCCATGTAAACCATTAAAAGAATTACATAAAGCAAAAAGGGTATGGAATAAAGGATCTCTACGATTCTCATCATTACTTCATCGACTCTGCCACCCAGATAACCGGAAATACCGCCGTAGATAACGCCGACCACCAGGCAGATGACACTGGTCATGATGCCAATGCCAAGGGATATGCGGGCACCATACCAAACCCTGGTAAACAAGTCTCTACCCAGGGAGTCGGTGCCAAACCAATGGGCAGCATTGGGTGCCTGATTGACCCTGGTTAAATCCTGGGCATCATAACTATAGCCGGACAAGTAGGGTCCTATGGTAGCCATAACGGCCAGCAGAAAGATCGTTATTAAACCAGCCATGGCCAGCTTATTTTGCTTTAACCGGTGCCATACATCCTGCCAATACCCCAGGGCAGGGCGTCCCAATTCCTCTGCGGCGGTTCCATCATGCTGCAGTGGTTCAAACATCTGAGGAGATAATTGCAATATTTAAACCTCCTTACTATCCGTCAACTTAATCCGCGGATCAATCCAGGAGTAGGCGATATCCACCAGGAAGTTCATCAGCATGAGAAATGCACTGTAAAAAACAGTTACACCAAGGATTACCGTGTAGTCACGGTTGCTTACGCTCTGAACAAACCAGCGTCCTAACCCTGGGACGGCAAAAATGGATTCCACCACAAAGCTGCCTGTCAAAACAGTGGCAATGAGCGGTCCTATATAGGTGACCACAGGCAGAATTGCATTACGGATGGCGTGCCGAATGATCACGGCATATTCCGAGAGTCCCTTCGCCTTAGCTGTTTTTAAATAATCCTGCTGCAACACTTCCAACATGCTGGAGCGCATTAACCTGGCGATAAAAGCCGTTGGCAATGCGGATAAGGCCAGGGTTGGCAAAATGGCCTGCTGCCAGGTTCCCCACATAGCAGGCGGCAGCCAGCCCAATTGGTAGGCAAAAACATACATTAAAAGGCCGGATAAAATAAAACTGGGTACTGAAAAACTAAGGGTCGCCAATACCATGGCCAGGTAATCCTGCCACCGGTTTTGTCTTAATGCAGAAATAACACCGGCCAGCATACCTACAACCAAGGAAAAGCAAATTGATAATGATCCCAGTGTAGCAGATACCGGAAAATTGCTTTTAATAATGCTGTTAACGGTTTGGTGCTCGTATTTAAAGGATGGTCCTAAATCACCATGCAGTATGTTCTTGAGATAGTCGGTATATTGCTTCCACAGGGGATCATTTAGGTGGTAACGTTCCTCTAAATTCTTTTTAACCGCCTCAGGCAGCTTCTTTTCCGAGGCGAAGGGCCCACCTGGTATAGAATGTGCAATGGCGAATGTGATGGTAATGATTAACCAAAGGGCCACGGTCATGGTAAAAAGGCGCCGAAGCAAATAGCGTATCACCGGGCTATTCCTCCCACTTTTAACTTGATATGAACTACAAGAAGTGAGGTATATGGTGGGAACCATATACCTCACGATCGTCTAAATTGAAAAACTTCTACTCGACATATGCAGTCTTAAAGTCTGCATACAAGCCAAAGGAGGGTACAATAACATCTTTTAAGTTCGGCTTAATAAGGTTGGGGTTGGTGTAGAAGAAAATGGGCATAACAGGCAGTTCTTCCATTAAAATCTTCTCTGCCTTATGCATGGCTTCCATACGAACTTTCGGGTCACCGGTGGCATTGGCTTGTTTCACCAGTGCATCGTATTCCTTGTTGCCCCAACCGGTATCGTTGTTACCGCCGTTGGTGACAAACATATCTACGAAACTCATGGGATCCAGGTAGTCGGGGCTCCAACCGGCTCTCACCAGTTCGAAATCCAGGGTATCTTCTTTATTCAACTTAATCTGCCATTCAACATTCTCAAGGGTAATGTCGATACCCAGGTTCTTTTTCCACATGGCTTGAATAGCCTCAGCTACTTTTTGGTGGGTTTGATCGTTGTTATAGGTCAGGGTGAGTTTGGGGAAACCTTTTCCTTCGGGATAACCGGCCTCAGCCAGCAGTTTCTTCGCTTCTGTTACATCTTCCTTAAAGAAGTCGCCGCCGTTTTGACGGAAATCTTTGCCGTCAGCATCAGTAAAACCAAAGGGAACAAAGGCGAAAGCAGGTTTCTGTCCCTGTTTGGTTACGTTTTCAACGATAGATTGGCGATCAATGGCCAGGGTTAAAGCTTTACGGACTTTCGGGTTGTCCATGGGTTTTTTCGTTACGTTAAAACGATAGAAATAAACTGATACATCAGGGCTAATTTTCAAGTCTTTGCTGTCTTTCAGGGAAGCCATTTCCTGAACGGGCACCTGATCCTGTATGTCGATTTGACCGGATTGGAACATGGTGAATCCGGTATCAGTGTTTTCAATCAGGTAGATTTCGAGCTTATCTAACTTAACACTATTGGTATCCCAGTAGGTGGGGTTCTTTTCCATAACGATTTTTTGGTTGTGTTCCCAGCTTACGATTTTGAAGGGACCGTTGGAGACATACTTATCCACTTCGGTAGTCCACTTGGGGCTAGCCTGATCCACTTTGGGGTTAATGGGATACAGGGTCTGGAAGGCGGTTAAGCCCAAGAATTGGGGTGCCGGTGCAGCCAGAGTAACCTGCAGTGTTTTTTCATCCACGGCCTTAACAGCAACCTGTTCCTTGCTGCCTTTACCGGAGTTAAATTCTTCAGCACCTTTAATATAAAATAACTGATACGCATATTCCGAAGCCGTGTTGGGATCCAGTGCTCTCAACCAGCTATAAACAAAATCATTGGCAGTCACGGGGTCGCCGTTGTTCCACTTGGCATCCCTTAACTTGAATGTATAATTTAATCCGTCATCAGAGATTGTCCAGGATTCAGCCAGAGCCGGTGTAATCTCTTGCTTGTTATTATAGCGGGTCAAGCCATCAAACATCTGGGCTAAAATAGTTCCTTCCGGTAAGCCGGTTGCCTTAGCGGGATCTAATGTCTCAGGTTCGGCGCACACATTATAGCGAATGATTTGTTCCTTGGCATTGGACTTCTCACCGGACTGCTTGTCCCCGCCACCGCAACCGGCAACCAGAAAAACACTAAGCAGTGCCGTAAGTAACAGACTTGCTTTCTTCTTTCTCGACATGTAACGAATCCTCCTACCTAATCAATTAACTATTTTACATGTTTTCTAAAAAATAATGCATTTAGTATAAATATACAATATTTACCACATGCAACACCCCTTTTTAAAAAAGGTTAATCGTTCCTTTAAACTACGCTTAATTATACCTTAACACTCTTGTAATATACAACATTAAATAATTATAAATTTATTTGTAAATACATTGTAGATTCTACCAACATATTTGTTTTTATATAATCACAATTACTAGCGTTGTTTATCATCGAAAGCATCATAACTATAAAAACTCTATGTATAATTATGCATATTATTAAAACTATATACATATTATTTATCAACGATAAATCAATTTGGTGCCGGTTGTCAGAGGGACGGGGTTGTTGACAACATCATGATGTCAACAACCCCGTCCCCCTGACAACCCCCTAATTTTTTACGTTTCAAATTATTGCCCTAAAACTCCTCCGGGCAGTGTAATAAGAGCCGGCGGCACATCTCCGACGATGATGTCCTGGGCCAGGGGGACCTTCGTACTTACCTTAAACACTTCTTTATATAAAGGAATGGCAATCTGAAATTCCGAGTTTAGATCAAGCCATATAAGGTGTCGGGTCTGGTTGATTCCTGCACCCTCAAATTTATCAATAACGTCCACCCTGATGGTTCCCACAGGGATCATGCGAACCTTAAGTTCCGGACCCAGTGCAGCTAGCAAATGGAAACCCAGGAGTTGGCCCACCGGGATGCTGATACTTTCTTCATCGAGGTTTCGCAGCGACTCCTGAACTTTTAACGTTATTTCATTGGATAGCCTGTTTATTTTTATGGTATCAGCCTGCATAAGAACAATCTTTCCTTGGGTGTCCTTATGGACTTTCACAATGTCACTATATTGTATCTGCTGCTTGGCCAGGTTCTCCATAACCGTTTTGTTCATAATCTCGGTGGCCAAATGAACGGCCTTGACTCTGGCAATGGTGAACAACGTTGGCTGCAGGCTGCGGTCTATCCAAAAAAACGATGTCAACAAACCCAAAAAAAATAATAAAACAATAAATCTCTTGGGCACTTGTCTTCTTCTCTTAAACAAAAGGATCACCTCCACATTCCTATCTATATGTGGAGGTGAAGCAAAAGGTGATAAACCATCGGGACTTGCTTAATTTTTTAACGTCAATCTGGCAAAACGGCGTTTCCCGGCACGGATAATCATACCTTCTTCAGGCAGAAAATGCATATTGGGGTCAGAAGCCTTTTCGCCGTCGATCTTCACAGCACCCTCTTTGACGAGCCTTCGGGCCTCACTGTTGCTGGCTGCCAATTTCGCCTGGGTTAGCAGCTTGGGCAAAGAAATCAGCCCATCTTCGTATAGGTCTTCCGTAACGAAAAACTCATCAATCTCCTCCGGCAGTTCACGTTTTTGGAATACCTTTTTAAAGTGTTCCTCGGCCTGTTCTGCCGCCTCTGGGCTGTGATAAAAGGTAACAATTTCCCTGGCTAAGCGCATTTTGGCATCTCTGGGATGCAAAGTTCCGTCTTCTAACCCCTTGGCAATGGCTTTAACTTCGTCCAGGGGAACGGGAGTAACCAGTTCAAAATATCTTACCATCAATTCATCCGGAAGGGACATGGTTTTACCGTACATTTCCTGGGGAGTTTCATCAATGCCGATGTAATTGCCCAGGCTTTTGCTCATCTTGTTCACGCCGTCCAAACCCTCGAGGATCGGCATCATCAAGGCAATCTGGGGTTCCTGACCGAATTCTTTCTGCAGGGTGCGTCCCATCAGTAAATTAAACTTTTGGTCGGTTCCCCCCAACTCCACATCAGACTCCAGGGCAACAGAATCATATCCCTGCATTAAAGGGTAGAAAAATTCGTGGATGCTAATGGGCAGACGTTCAAAAAACCGTTTGGAAAAATCATCCCGTTCAAGCATTCTGGCAACGGTGGTGGTGGCCGCCAGCCTGATGACATCTTCAAACTTTAACGGTGCCAGCCAGGTGCTGTTAAATTGTAATTTTGTTTTTGCAGGATCCAGAACTTTGAAAATTTGTTGTTCATAGGTGCGGGCATTGGCCAATACTTCTGCTTCGGTTAACTGCTTTCTTGTTTCTGATTTTCCCGAGGGGTCACCGATGCGTCCGGTATAATCGCCGAGGATGATGGTAACGTTATGGCCCAACTCCTGGAACTGTCTCAGTTTCTGCAGCACCACCGTGTGCCCCAGGTGAATATCCGGTGCTGTGGGATCGAGACCCAGCTTAATGTGGAGAGGTTTGTTTTTAGCGATGGATTTCTTTAATTTTTCAACCAGTTCCTCTTCAGGAACAATCTCTGCAGTGCCTCTTTTAATGATTTCAAGCTGTTTTTGAACGTCTGCCATCGACTGAGCCCCTTTCGAAAAACCTTATTCCTAAAAAATTCATGACAGTGCGTATTAATAGATGACGGGTAAACAAAAATCTTAATAATTATACCAGAGCTAGCAGTATGTGACAAGAAAATTAAAAACCGCTGTCATGAGTTCGTTGTATTATGTTATAATTCTGTTATCGTTGACCTTTACTTTTCACAAAGGGGGATTTACTTTTGGCCACTCGTAAAAGCCGAAGGCTCCGGCCCGGACGCTTACTTTTTCTGATAGCAGCCCTTTTTGTACTGATAGGCGGTTTTGCCTCATTGGGCTATTTCGCCTATGCCATGTCGGACATGCCTGCCTTTGATCCTGTGCGATTGGAGAATATGGTGCCAACCTCAATCTATGATAAGGATGGAAATCTGGTCACCAGAATTGGTACGGAGAACAGGGAACCCATTAAACTTAACGAAGTGCCGACGGTGGTAAAGGATGCTTTTCTGGCCATCGAAGATGACCGTTTTTACGACCACCATGGCATCAACTTTCGCAGTTTTGGCCGGGCTCTTTTCAAAAACATTACATCCGGTGAAATTCGTGAAGGTTTTAGTACGATTACCATGCAGTTAGTGAAACTTTCCTATTTAACTCCCGAGCAGAGTCTAAAAAGAAAATTGCAGGAAATTGTAATTACTCTGCAAATGGAACGGCACTTTACCAAAGACGAAATTTTTGAGATGTACCTGAACAAAATTTATTTCGGCCAGGGTGCCTATGGGATTCAGTCAGCAGCTCAAACCTTCTTCGGCAAAGATTTGAAAAAGGATCAGCTGACGTTAGAGGAAGCTGCTTTCTTAGCCGGGTTACCTCAAGCACCCTCCGCCTATTCCCGTTATCTGGATGGTGCGGAATCTGAAGATGATCAGACAAATAATCAGAATTCGGATAAGAACAAGCAAGAAATAGAAGAGAAACAACAGAAAGATTATGAGTTAACCTTAAACCGTCGCAATACGGTTCTGCTTCGGATGGAAGAAGCCGGCATGATTACGAATCAACAACGCCAAGAGGCGGCAGCCAAACCTCTGCCGGACGGCAGTAAGATGCAGGCCACCCGCTATCCTTATCCCTATTTTATTGATTATGTCACTGAGAAGCTTGTGCAGAAATATGGTCCCGATATGGTATACAAAGGTGGTCTGAAGGTATATACCACCCTGGACCCAAAAGTACAAAAGATTGCCGAGTCTGCCCTGGCAAACCCCCGGAATTTTCCTAAATCAATCGTTGATAAAGACGGTTTGGCGCAGCCCCAGGGGGCCGCTGTTTTCATGGAACCCGGCACCGGTTATTTGCGGGCCATTGTGGGTGGCCGTGATCATAAGCTGCAAAGGGAGTTGAACCGGGCTACCCAGTACCAGCTTTACAATGGCAGGAAGATTGGCCGTCAGCCGGGTTCCGCCATTAAGCCCATCGTGGCTTACGGCCCCGCCGTGGAATATAGGGGTATGGGTCCTGCTTCGGTCATTGATGATATCCCCACCAGCTTTGGCAGTTACAGCCCCAAGAACTCCGACGGGAGTTTTAAGGGTTTAATTACCATGCGGACGGCCTTAACAAGTTCTGTCAACATTGCAGCCATCAAGCTGTTACAGCAAACAGGGCTGGATCAGGCGGTAAAATTTGCCCACGGTCTGGGCATTACTACCTTGGATGCCAACCAAGACGGGCTGGCCATGGCCCTGGGCGGTGTATCCTCCGGTGTGGTGCCGCTGGATATGGCCGGAGCCTACGGAGCCTTTGCCAACCAGGGTGTCTATGTGAAACCCTATGCCATTATCAAGGTGGAAGACCAGCAGGGTACTTTGATCGACCAGTTTAAACCTGAACAAAGACGGGCCATGAAGGCCACCACCGCTTATCTGGTTACCGATATGCTGCGTTCCGTTGTGCAATCCGGTACCGGTACCCGGGCAAACTTGGGAGCAAGGCCGGCAGCCGGCAAAACCGGTACCACGGACGACGGCAAGGATATTTGGTTTGTCGGGTATACCCCCGAGCTTGTGGGTGCTGTATGGATGGGGCATGACAAACCCCAACCCATGCCCCGGTCTTTCGGTGGCATCTACCCGGCCATGATCTGGCGGGAAGTGATGAGCAAGGCTTTATCCGAAGTGCCGGTTCGTCAATTTGACAGACCTGGCGGTATTATAACCGCCACCGTGGACAGTAAGTCCGGTCTGCTGCCGGGACCAAACACCCCGGCGAACCATATGGTATCCGACTTATTTGCCGATGGGACGGTTCCCAAAGAGGTGGACAAATTGCACCAGGTCATGGAAGTATGTGCCACCACCGGCGAACTGCCAAACGATTATTGCCCGGATCGTATCACCAAGGTAGTGGTTAAATTACCCTACACAGTTCCCCCCACCGTGGCAGATTTTGCCATAAGGGCGCCGTTAAATACTTGCACCCTTCATACACCGGATGGCATTGACCCTGCGGCTGCGGAAAAATACAAACTGCCCTCTATTTTACCGCAGCCGGACGATGATGACGTTGAAGAGGATGAAGAAAACCCGGGAGTACAACCCGGAAACGGAGATAACTGGCTGCCTGGCACCACAGGCCGTCATAAAACCGAGGGAGATCTTCGGAAGGCCGCAATAATAAGAGAGGCCGCAAGGGAAAAATTAAGGGAGTACAACTAAGCAAAATACCGGCTCACCCATAGGGGTGGCCGGTATTTTAGCTTGTTGAAAAACTACCGGTAAGCAGGCAGACTGGCTATTCCAAAAGCTAGTAAAATTAGTCTTTTAAATTACCTGCCTTGTGCTCCTGTGCCTTGACTTTTTGGTTCTGAAATGCGCCGGCTACTCCAAACAGCACCAGGGCCGTTCCAGCAATGATCCAAATACTGATTGTCTCACCCAATATTAGCCAGCCTAAAAATACTGCTACCACGGGATTTACATAGGCATAGGTCATTACTATGCTGGTGGGCAGTAGTTTTAGGGCCATGAGATAGGATGTAAAGGCCAGCAAGGAGCCAAATACCACCAAGTAGCCAAAGGCCCACCAGGCTTCGGTGTTCGGGTTGGGATTCGGCTCGTTCATCAGCAGCGCCAGTATGGCGAAACCGATACAACCGAAGACCTGCTGGTAGCCCGAACTTACGAAGGGGTTGATGGATACCTGTTTTCTGCGCAACAACAGGGATCCGATTCCCCAGCTTATGGCTGCGGTCAGTAACGCGATTATACTTAAAACGTCCGCATGGGAACTTTCTTTAAAGGCAGGCACTGTGAGCAGACCGATTCCCACAAATCCAACCAATAATGAAAATACAAGAAGCTTGGTTGGTGATTTGCGATCTAAAATGCCTTCCATAAGGGCCACCCACATGGGGGTGGTACCCACCAGCAGCGCTGCATATCCGGAATCTGCAAACTGTTCGGCCCACATCACCAGCCCGTTGCCGCCTACCCAAAGAAAAATACCGGATAAGGCTAAAATCTTTAGTTCTTCTCTGGTCAACTTAAGGGTCTGCTTAAACAGATAAGCACCCAGTAAAAGGATGCAGCCGGCCAGGGCCAGCCGCATGGCTCCCATGGTAAAGGGAGGAAACCCGGAACCCTCCCGTACTGCCACACGGATTGCCAGATAGGTGCTGCCCCAGACAATATATACAACAAGCAAATGAAAAAAACCCACCCAATTGGAGGAGGTTTGCGTTGACAGGCCGACCTGTGAACTGTTGGACATTTGATTAGCTCCCTTTTATCTACCTTTAGGAAATATTTTATCATCTTTTATTAGACTTGCAATATTCAGTATTGGAATTATTATGTATACTTTTCCAAGGGAAGCTGGGTTTCAACGTGATCAATGTGCCTGCAGGCCGCGCCTGTTGAGGACAAATAAAACAATTCATAAGACGATCTGTTTTACAGGTCTTTTCTTTCAAATATGTACATGGCTAAACCAACAGAAATCAAAACATAAAACATTACATAAACCAGCATGGCATTACTGGGTGGCGCTGAAACTCCGAAAGGCCCGAGGGAAAGAACGGATAACGGGTTGGCTTCGCTGCCGGTCACAACCGCGATGATCTTTCTATACAAGGCATCACTGGGCATCAGCAGGCTTGTGGCAATACCGATGCTAACCAGTTTGGCATTGGCGATGGCACTGCCGATTTGCTCTAAAAAGCCGCCAACCATTCCCAAACCGTAAAGAATAATTGACACGATGCCGGCGGTTAATGTTCTAAAGACCGTGCTGAGAACCAACGCAACCCCGAGAATTACCAGCGGTTGCAGAACAAAAATAAAGGCACCAAAGGTTAAATCCCGTGTCGTAGCCAGGCTGAACACTCCGGGATGATAGTGGCTGTTAAGGGCTAAGACTGCCAAATAAAGGGCCACGGCATAAACTGAAAGCATCGAGCCGTAGCCGAGAAATTTGCCAAGGATGATTTCCCGGCGTCTCATGGGTTTAGATACAATGGCATGCAATAAACCGTTTTCAATTTCCGCAGAAATGGAGCCAACGCTGGCCAACATGGACAAAAGGGCAATTAAAAAGGACGAAAAGTATAACCCGGCACCTAAAAGTTGATTGCCGATCATCTGCTGCATCATTAAAGGAGCCCCTCGCATGGCCTTCATGCGCAGCATTTCCTGTGCTGTAAAGTCCAGTGCCAGCCCATATAAAAATACAAAAGCCACTGAAAGAATTGCTGTTACAAAAAAGACCTTTTTTCTTAATACCTCTAAGAATGTTAAACGGGCAATGGTAAACACGCACTACCTTCCTTCCGCGTCCCCGTTGCCGGAGACATATTGTAAGAACAGTTTTTCCAGGGAATCGGTTATGGGGGTTATCTCGTATAAATCAAATCCGGCCTCTGTCAACTTTCTCACCGTTAGGGGTATGTATTGCTCCCCGGCACAAGCAATGAGCAATTCTTGCCTTTTTCCTGTTTCACATCTGCCGAGGTCTTTTTTAGAAATCAGTTGGGCAGTATCGGCAATAACATTGTCAATATTTAATTCCGGTTTATGTCCTCCGATGACCACTTTAAGCCTGAAATCCCGGGCCGTCAACTGCCGCCAATTCCCCTGATAAAGCAGCGTTCCTTCCCGGATAATGGCAATGTGGTCACAAACGGTCTCCAACTCACTGAGCAGGTGGCTGTTTAAAAAAATGGTCTTTCCCCGCTCTTGCAAGGAAACCATCAGATCCCGCACCACTTTCCTGCCAATGGGATCCAGGGCAGAGGTGGGTTCGTCCAAAAAAAGCAGATCCGGGTCCGGCAGCAGGGCGCAGCCCAGTCCGATGCGCTGCTGCATCCCCTTGCTGTAACTGCCTACTTGTTTATGTCCGTGAGGGGTTAACCCCACCATATGCAGTACTTCCGGAATACGCCGGGAAATCTCCCCCGCAGACAGTCCAAAAAGTCTCCCATGCAGTTGGAGTAAATCCTCTCCCGACAACCAGTCATGGTAACGAAAATTCTCCGGCAAAAAACCCACCTTTTTACGGAGCAACACATCTTGAATGGGCCTGTTGAGCACCTTTGCTTCACCGGAAGTAGGATGCAGCAGGCCCACCAGCATTTTTACCAGGGTACTCTTGCCAGCCCCGTTGGGACCTAATAAGCCAAATATGGAACCTGTGGGAACTGCCAGGGAAATATCCCGGCAGCCCCCCATTCCTTGATAGGTCTTGGTTAAATTACTTGTTTCAATGGCTAACACACGATTCGCTCCAATTCCATTTATTGAAGGATTTAATATAACGATTCGGCAATTTTAACTGCCTCTGCACGATCTAACATGCCGCTCAATTGGAAGATGACACCCTGGTCAACCCACATAAGATGACTCCAGCCTCCCATGTTTTGAGCATAAATGGCTTCATTACCGCCGATGCTTAGCTTTTCCAGTTTGCCTTCACCGGTATCAGGAATAACCATGGTATTCTGCCAGTCCTCGATGCTGGCCAATTGCTTGCGAAAATCCTCCGGCAGAATGGGCAGATCCAACAGGGCGGCTCTTAAGTCCCGGGCATCCACGCCGGAAGGAACGGTCACTTCGGGAGTGGCAAACTGGGCCAGGGAGAAATTGGTACGCTGGTCATTCTTACTAAACTCCATACGCACACCGGCAGGAACATGGACGCTAAAGGTCTTGCCTTCCAGAGACGACGGCAGCAGCGTTTGCGCACCCAATCCCTTCAACAGGGCATTGGCTTGCTCCACCTGGAGGCTGAATTGGGCTTTGCCGCCTCTGTGCAAGGAAACCTTTTCTTGCAGGGATAATCCCGCCGGGATATAGTCCGGCTGCTTTACTTCAAAGGGCAGTTCTGCCTGGGCCTCGGCCAGTGAAACTTTTACTTGTTCCGGTTTCTTGGTAACTTCCATTTTACCAAATTGCTTGAGATCAACTTCTCCCACCTTGGTTTCAATGGCTCTGGCCATTTGCTGCATCTCCTCGGGGCTTACCTTGACCATTTGAATTTTTTGCACCCGGAAAACCGATAGTAAATCTGCCACAGCCTCTTGAACCGGTGCTAAGCTGAGCACGCCGGTTAACAGTAAAACAGAGGCAGCCACCGCAGTCCATTTTTTAAATTTGTTACTCATCCTTCCCATTCCCTCTTTCTTTTTCGAATAAACTAATGTATTGGGAGCCTGGTGTCTACTAGGATTATGTTTGGAAATCCTCTCATCGAGAGCATGCTGAAACCTTGTTAAACGGTTATCTGTCCAATCTGCCAAATCTATTAATTCTTCAAGGATCTTTTTGCAGCGGGAGCAATGTGCCGCATGTTCTTCAAACTCAACTCTTTGGGCGTCGGCGATTTCTTTATCAAGATATGCTTGCCATGCCCCTTTATCCGGACAACTCATGATGTCACCTCCCTGATTGACCTAGAAACTCTTCATATGCCCGTTTAAAACGCTCCCGGGCACGACTTAAGACGGTCCCCACCGAACCTCTGTTAAGATCAATCGTTGCCGCTATTTCATCGTAGCTGTACCCGGAAAACTTCATTAACAGCACCAAACGATCCCGAGGCAGCAGTTCTAACAGGGCTTGATGAACCAGACGAATTTCTTCCTTATCCATGAGCTGGCTTTCTGCGGAACCCACATAGGAAACAGAATCCTCCACATCCGCAGGATCAACATATCGATCTTCTCTTCTGCGTCGGCTTCCCTCGCTACGCATGTGGTCATAACATAGGTTGTTTGTAACTTTAGCTAACCAGCCTGCGGGACTTCCAATGTTGGACAAGCCGGCCCGATGCAGGCGCAGAAAGGCTTCCTGGGCTACATCCTCGGCGGCTGCGACATCACCCAAGAGAAAAGCTGCCTGGCGTACCAGTCTGCCATACAATTCATGATAGATTTTTTGAAATTCACTTTCCATATTTTCACCACAGGTCGATACGGCTTCCAATGGGACAGCCGGCATATTTACACTAATGGTGCCACCCCCTCTTCCCGGTTGCGCAACATTTGGTTTAGTGGTTTCATACTATAGACCGATTAGAGGAGAAAAAGATGACACCCTGAAAATTATTTTTCTTTAAATATTTATATCACTAGATTTCCCGGGAAAAGAATTAGCATGACAGAAGGCTATCCCCTCCTTAGGAGATAGCCTAAAATC
>JAMCWI010000100.1 GCA_023481335.1 Bacillota bacterium
CTCAGACCCTGGCATTCAGCGAGCGGGAGCGAAGGCTTTACGAATTGCGGGAAAAAGCATTGCGTGACGAACTCGTTATGCTGGAAGGAGCCAGGGCCGAGGGAAAGGCGGAGATGGCGCAAGAAGCAATCTGTAAGTATCTGGAGGCCAGATTTGGAGAAGCTTCCCTGGCTTTACAGAAAAAAGTACAGCTGCTTAGTAAATTAGAGATTCTGGAACAAATTATGAATAAAATTTACCTGGCCGGCTCACTGGATGGCGCCCGGGCCATCATTGAGGGGTTTGCTGAACACTAAAGATTAGCCGACTGCCGAAAAGCATCCGGCAGCAACCCTGGCCCGGCGATTAAAGCAAGCTGGAGCAGCTAACCGCCCGTTTGAGCGAAAATAAATAAAGGCGGGGTCCATTCCCCGCCGAAAAATATTCAATGCCTGACCGCAATTGCCCGCCGCAGTTCTTCTTCGGTGGTTATTTCCAGGATCTTTTCGGCCAGCGCTTCGAGCTGGGCCTGCTCTAAAGCGTTAATTCTTTCTTCAATATCCTGAGGCACGGGAGTGTAAATTATTTTGTGTAAATAGTTATTTCCGGAAAACCCTGGTTATATAAATGGCTCTTACCCACTGGCGGCGCTTCCCCCACCCGCCGGGAGCATTCCGCGTCAAACCCGCAACTCCCCGTACCACTCCCGGGCAAATTCCCGGTAGGCCCCGCTCTTCACCCGCTGCCACCAGGCGGGATTGTTCAGATACATACTTATTTTACAGCTACCAGCTACCTTTTCGTGAAAAATACTTGACAATAATAAAGTAAGGAATTAAGATTGATGCAAGGAGGTGCCATAATGTTAAGGGCAAAGCTAACAAGTAAGGGACAAGTAACAATTCCTGTAGCCGTCCGGCATAAACTTAACCTGCAACCGGGTGATGCGCTCATATTCGAGTTTGACCGGGATGATAAAGTCAAACTGCGGACACTAAAGCGCAAACGGTTAACAGAACTTTATGCCTCTCTACCAGTTAAAAGGCCTTTTCCCAATAAGGCACAAGTTCGTGAGGAAGTAGCCGCTGAAATGGCCCGGCGGATTTTAAAGAAGGGAAAAGATCAATAATGGTTTATATGTGGATTGACGCCAACGTAATCCTTCGCTTCATCACCGGCGACCCCCCGGAAATGGCTGAAAAAGTTCTAGAGTTGATGCCCCGGATCGAAAACGGAGAAATGGCCCTGCGGTTATCCCACATTGTGGTAGCAGAAGTTGTTTGGGTACTCTCCTCTTTTTACAAATACTCAAAAAAGGAAATAGCCGAAACTATGATTACATTTATAAATGCCGATGGAATCTACCCGGATAACCCTACTCTACTTATACAGGCATTAAAAGACATGGACGATTATAACGTAGATTTTGCCGATGCCTACCTTGCCGCGCTTGCCCGAACCCATTTAGAGGCCGTCTGCTCATTTGACAACGACTTCAAAAAACTAAACGTTAACCTGGTGTTGCCACCGGGAATGGAAACGTAAACCTAAGACCGCTCACCAGTCCAAAAACAGCCAGGCTGGCCCATCACGGGAAAGGCCGCCCCGTATATTATCGTTTAAAATATAAGCGCGGAAGGTACAAAATGGATATATGCAAAAAGATTGACCTCAATAAGGCCTCCATCGACAAGCTGCGTCCCTTCGAGGGCGAACTGCTGAAAGAGCTCAAAGCCTATTACCGCATTGGCCTCACATGGTCGAGCAATGCCATAGAAGGCAACACGCTTACCGAGAGTGAGACAAAAGTGCTGCTGGAAGATGGACTGACTGTCGGCGGCAAGCCCCTGAAGGACACCTTTGAAGCCCTGGGCCACGCGAAAGCCTATGATTTTATGTTCACCTTACTGCGTAATCGCCGGATTACCGAAACCGACGCCCTGACCATGCACCAAATGTTCTACCGGGAGATTGATGCCGGTGCTGCAGGCCGATACCGTACCCGCCCGGTCATCATCACCGGCTCAAAATATGCAGTGTGTAAACCGGAGCGGATTCAGGATAAAGCAAATCAGCTATTCCAATGGACAGCCGAAGAGCGGGACAAATATCATCCAGTAGAGTTTGCAGCGCAGCTACACAAGCGGTTCGTGTTCATCCATCCGTTTATCGACGGGAATGGGCGCATATCCCGCTTGCTGATGAACACGGCCCTGATTCAGGGTGGTTATACGCTGGCCATTATTCCACCGGTCTTACGCCACGAGTATACCGCACTGCTGGAGAAGGCTCACAAAGATGACCGGCCATTCGTAGACTTTATCGCGGAGCGGGTACTGGAATCCCAGAAAGAGATCATGCGACTATTGCACATCCCGTTTCCAAAAACCGGATAATATAAAAAGCAGGGAGCCCCGCATGGAGCTCTCTATCGTTTCATATCGTCTATCCGGCAACCCGGTTGGCAATGTCAATACTTTTTTGCTGCAGGTCGGCCGATTTATCCCCAAATTTACGGTTTAGGTATTTGCAGATTACTTCCTGTTTAGCATCAATCTTTAGTCTCCTTTACCCAGACACTTTGCACGTTGTCACGCATTATTACTATTCGTCCCAGCCATTCTTTCCCCTTAAACTGGTT
>JAMCWI010000018.1 GCA_023481335.1 Bacillota bacterium
GAAACTGCTGAAAAGCACGGACAAATATATCGGCACGCCCTTTGAGGCAACAATGACGGTTTCATCAAAAGATGATGTCGCCAAAATTACCAAGGTCTTTGGGACAGCTGACGTAAAAGTTGAACCAATAGACGACACCAAGGTAAAAATAAGCGGAGACCTGGGTAAAATGGCAAAGGTAGCCCTGACAGACGCCGATTCGCTTTTCAGCAATGAGGATTCCAAAATTGCCGGTAAATACGGGATTAAAGGCCAGGATGCAGTTAACTACTGGTGGACCGGGTTTAACACCCTGGAAGGCAAATACAAGAAGGAAGCCGAGGCCGATCTGATGAACTTTGTAAAATCAGTCAATACAAAGGGCCTGGAGGTTGCCTACAACTTCAAAGGCATTGAAGCGGAAAATGTGGCCGATAAAGCAGGAGTCACCGCCTTCATGCTGGTGTTCTATGTATTCTATACAGTCTTCTATGGATTCGCCATAATGTACCTCATGGAAGGCCTGGGCATTGTTGCATCGGCCCACGGAGAAAAGGCAGAGGCATAATGAAAATATGCTTATACTGAAGTCCTTATGCGGTCGGAATACAGGAATCCAGAATTCAGAAGCCAGAATGGTTTAGGCATTCCTTATAAGTTAAATATAGCTTACAAGCGGGGCTCATAAATCTCTGTGACCTCTGTGGCTTAAAAGGACCCAAATTTTCATTCTCCTTGGTGGCTGCTTTGGGTAGCCAGGGAGTCTGAATTCTGGATTCTGGATTCTGAATTCCGCCGTCGGTACGGTGGCACCGCCGCAATACCGGCGGTTTTTTATATATATCTGTAGGAAGAGGAGAAATGCATTATGTACATGGGGCCATCCAGTTCCCAGAACCCCTCAGGAGGCTTTCTGCACTGCCTTACTGAGTCAACCGGAATTTTTCTATTGCTGGTCACCAGAGATTTACAGCCTCTGGCCCCTACTCTTTCTCCCGGCCCTATTATTCTATAATTGCCCTGGTAGCCAGGCTGCTCAAATATGCATACATAACAGTCACCGGCATCGATATTTGTGACGGGCCCAACATTATATAGGCTCCTGATGGATGTGCCGGGCACCAGTTTATAGGAAAAATCACCATGGTAGATGCGGGCGTGTTCCGTTTCCATAGGTTTTTCAAAAAGGGCTCTAAGAGATTTTTTTATTACGCTCAGGACGCCGGTGTGGGTCCAGGTAAAACTTTTGTCATCTGCGTAAGTGAGGCCGGACATTTTAATCAACCTCCTTAAAATAATAATATCACCATATAAAATAAATGCAGCCGTATTCCGCCCAGTAGTTGAATTATAATTCTCAAAGGTAAAATGCCATAGGCTATTTTTTCACAATTATTATACTCTATATGCATTATATATTGTCACCACATTTATTAGCAAGTAAGTTAAAAGCCGGAGCACCCTGAGGAGAGTGCTCTTTTAGTTTAAGATTATGTTCAGAGGGATGTTCATGGAAGGAGCACGTAAGCACTCCCACCGGGAGGAAACACTGACCTTTTAGATTCCGTACTGCGAAAGCTGACCCAGGAAGGGGATGTACTGAAGGGGATAAATCGGCTTTTGGAAGACATTAGAATCTGACCTGCAGCGGCACAAGGCTGGTCATTTAGGGTTAGGGCTCCCTACGGGCAGGGATTTTTTTAGTTTTAGCGGGCAACATTCATGCTCTATACTTTGGTGTCATGTCTATCCAACCCTTTATCTTGCCGTACCCAATAAACCTGTTAAATAGTTCCATTTTCTTTAACATATAAAATTTCAATTGTTCCCATAGATGAAAAGCCTCGGATACATTTTCTTGTTGGTTTGCCAACCTCCACCATCTTTTTAAGCTCGCCATCAGCTTCATTTTAGAGTCTCCCCTCGTTGTGAATATTATACTTCCCATGAGCGACCAACAAAATGAGCCGGATTGCTTATGGAGATGTTATATTGTGTCATGTCAGGGTCATAAAAATGCTGCATTTTCGGCCATTAAAAAATGCAGCAGCCACATTTTCAGCTGGAAATTTTGCCACCTATTGGTAAGGGGAAATTAGTGCCCTTGATAACCAGCTTCTAATTTAAAGTGTCAAAATTCTTGAACCGATAGCTGTCTCCTTTGATTATGGCCACCACTTCCCCGAAGGGATAGCACCCCGTTCCACTAAAAGAACGAGCCTTCAACCAGCAGTGCGACCCGCCTTGTCTTTTACTGGGCTTTAAAAATCTGATACAGGGCCTGTCAACCATCCGAACATGCTTTTTTAAGGCGGGTCTTCTTGCTTCTTTTGTTTTTTGCCGACACAACACAGTTTTTACCCCTTTGTTTGCCCTGATACATGGCCTTATCCGCTTCGTTGATACACCCTGAAATATCCATTCCGGTATTAAAGGTGCTGACTCCGAGGGTAATGGTAACCGGAAGCTCATTTCCCTTGAAAATATACACTTCCCTCTCAACAGCCTCCCTTATTCTTTCAGCGGTCACTCTCCCCGCCTCAAGATCGGTTTCAGGCAAAAGCACCAGAA
>JAMCWI010000119.1 GCA_023481335.1 Bacillota bacterium
GGAATTTACCGGCAGGGTTTGCCCGGCTCTTTGTGAGGGCGCATGTACCGCCGGGCTAGCCACGGCGCCGGTTACAACCAGGAATATTGAGTGCGCCATTATTGAAAAGGCATACGAAGAGGGGTGGATTTCACCCAGGGCACCGCTTAAACGTACGGGTAAAAGGGTTGCCGTCATCGGATCAGGCCCTTCCGGCCTGGCCTGCGCCGACCAGCTTAACAAAGCCGGCCACCTGGTTACTGTTTTTGAGCGTGCCGACCGGATTGGCGGCCTGCTGGTTTACGGTATTCCCAACATGAAGCTTGATAAGGGGATTGTAAAGCGGCGGGTGGACCTCATGGCGGCCGAAGGGGTTGCTTTTGTAACCAATACCGAGGTGGGCAAGGACTATCCCGTGCAAAAGCTTTTACAAGAGTATGATTCCGTGGTTCTCTGCGGCGGAGCCACCAAGCCGCGCGACCTGCCCATTGAAGGGCGGGACTTGGGGGGGATTTATCCGGCGGTAAAATTCCTCAGCGCCAACACAAAAAGCCTGCTGGACTCCGGCCATGCGGACCGGGAATTTATTTTCGCCGGGGGTAAGGATGTCATTGTTATTGGCGGTGGTGATACCGGCACAGACTGCGTAGGCACCTCGCTGCGCCATGGCTGCAGGAGTATAAACCAGCTTGAGATTATGCCCAGGCCGCCCCTGGAACGGTCTTCCGACAACCCCTGGCCGCAGTATCCCAGAATATATAAAGTGGATTACGGCCAGGATGAGGCGGCAGCTCTTTACGGGTCCGACCCGAGGCATTACTGTATAACCGCTAAAAGATTTGTGGGCGATGATCAGGGAAATGTAAAAGAAGTGCAAACAGTTAACGTCGAATGGGTAAAGGATGGCCAGGGCCGTTTTTCGCCCAGGGAAATTCCCGGCACCGGGAAAGTCTGGCCGGCTCAGCTGGTACTGCTGGCCATGGGCTTTACCGGCCCGGAGGATAATCTCCTTGACCAGATTGGCATAGAGCGTGATGATCGTACCAACGTAAAAGCCCAATATGGCAGTTTTGCCACCAGTGTCAAAGGAGTTTTTGCTGCCGGAGACATGCGCCGCGGCCAGAGCCTGGTGATATGGGCCATCAATGAGGGGCGGGGCGCGGCGCGGGAATGCGACCGCTACCTGATGGGATCAACCAGGCTGCCTTAGAAGGTACGGGCGGTGATAAGTCCAGCTTTGTCACCGCCGCCGGTCCGGATGCTCACGTATGCCCGATACGCTCCGCTCCGTCCCGCCGGCGCTTTCGCGCTGGTCTCGTTTCTGACAGCCCTACCTGGGTCGTGTTAAGCTTTAGGTGTGACAGGACGGTAGATTGTAGCTGTAGTAATGGTACTGTTAACTTCAAGGACCACGTCTGGTTTGCAAGTAAGTTACGTCTCTTAGTGGTTTAACTCCCTCCGCCTCCGCCAATTCCAATTTCAGACAAACCGCCTTAAAGGGCGGTTTTTGCTTTTCTTGTGAGTCATGCAAAATGCGACAACAGAACCTTTAGTCTGTGAAGAATTAATTTTTCCAGGCGTTTTTCCCACAATTCTCATTAAAAATCGTGAAGTAAGTCATGTTAATAACCCGGTGATAGAATTAAAGAAGAGTTGTTGTGCCGCTTCTTAAGGCGCTTATAAGCAATTTATTATTCTCATTTTTTCAAAGTGTCGATAATATGAAAGAAGGAATATTTAACCTCGTGTAGAAAACTTATCCATATTGTCAAAAAAGAATAATTTTTGAATTGATTGTAAGGAATATTTAGGTATTTTAAGATATTTTTGTTGCGAGAAGGTTTTATATTATAAGCCCATAGGGCTTATATTATTAAAAAAATTATTAGGGGGTTGATTCAAATACATTACATAACAATCGATAATTTTGGGCCGGTCAAGTATTTTAGTGAAGAAGTAAGACCTCTGACATTATTTATTGGACCACAGGCTAGTGGAAAAAGTACAATAAGCAAACTTATTTATTATTTTAGGTCGATAAAGGATGATCTCTTTAAGACTATTTTGGAGGCAGAGAACACTGAAAATCCCCACGCTGATTTTATAAGAGACCTGCGGAGTAAATTCTTAGGAATTTTTGGAACAACAAAGCATATGAGACGCTTTAAAATAACTTATAAATATGACACAAATATAAGCATCGTTCTAACATTAAAGCAGGGCTATGTATATATAGAGTTTAGCTATGAGCTTAAGCACCTAATAGGTGTCACTAAAATCAATTCTCTCAGAAGTCAGTTTCTTTCTGTCATCTATAATCTCTTCGAAAGGTTTAGAAAAGTTCTTTTTTAAATGATTTATACGATCGATGAACTCCTTCATCAATAAATCAGTACTCCAAGGCCCTATATTCTGCAACTGATCAGACAAAGTGGCTACTAAACTTCTTCCAGCTGGTATATAGATTGGCGTTCTGTCGTCATTGAATACTAGATTTATTTCATTTCTAAACTCCTCTGTTACTTTTTTCTGATAGGCGTTCCAATAAATAAAGTTCCATGAGT
>JAMCWI010000101.1 GCA_023481335.1 Bacillota bacterium
TACTTACCAGGGAAGCCGACCGGACCCCTGTCACACTGACCGAGGAGAGGCCTCTCAGGGTCAAAAACAATAATAACCCAGGCGCCGGGCACAGGGGATACCTCAGAGGCGGAAGCGGCAAAAAAGGCTTCGGCCAGGGTGTGGGTTTTAAGGGAAAGAGCCGGAATAGCAGCCGGACCTTTTAGTCTGATAACTTTTCTGCCATAAGGCATGATAAACAGAGGAATTCTCTTTATCATGTCTGCTTAGAGTTAGGCAGTTTAAATGTACAATATTTATTAAAAGCTAAGGCATATTTTTAAAAGCAAGGGGCTCTCATTGTCAGCCTTAAGCTCCCCGGTTCTCAAGCATCCGCGCCACAGCCTCCTGCTTCGCCTCCCGGGCCAGTGACAGGGCCGTCAGACCGCTGTCGCTCCTAAAGCCCGGGTCGCCGCCTGCAGCCAATAGCATTTCCACAATATCGGCCTGCCCCATGTAAGCGGCCGCCATCAGTGCGGTGATGCCGTCATCACTTCTGGCATTTACTTCAGCGCCTTTGTCCAACAGAAACCGCACCACCGGGGCATGGCCGCCCCTGGCCGCCAGCATCAGGACTGTGGCATCATAATTATCCCGGGTATTAGGGTCCATTCCCTCTTCCAGAAATATCCGGACCATGGTTAGGCTGCCTTCCTGAACACACTGCAAAAAGGAATCCCTGCTGAATATATAAACGGACACCCCGTCTCCCACCTTCACCAGGCCGCCCTTGAACACTCGCCCGAAGCGGCCCTCACGGCTGACTATGTAGGGACGGCCGTGATTCTTATATTGTTCCTTGCCAATATACAAAATCTTAATAACAGCCTGGCCGAGGTTGACAAAATTGCCCACCGCCAGTTCAGCTGGATCAACACCCTCTATGGTGAAATTTTCAGTATAGCCGCCGCCCAATACCTCCTCTTTTTTCTCCGGAGGCACATTTTCCAGGGACTCCACCGGGAGAATGCTTACCTGCCTGTCCCAGTCTCCGCCGTGGGCATCCCCCTCAAGGCCCCACCCCTCAATCACCTCTACCTGCCCAACGCTTCTTTTTTCTGTTCCTCTTTCATTGCTTATATTGATAGCAACAACTTTTCCCATTTCTTGTTCCTTTCCAGGCAAATATATTTTGAACACTTGACCATATTCTACCTGGTTTTATTTTTCCCTGTCAATTTATTGATTACGGCCTTATATGAATAATGTGGGTCAGCATTTAGCTCCACATATTTCCGCAGAAAAAGAGGAATTTAATCATTTACAGCAAATGTTTTTGAACAAGATTAGACAACCTCCCTTTATGAGAATAACTGCCGGAAATACTTCCCCCGGCAGCCTCCCCCCCCAAACAATAAAAAAATACCCACTTTAACATTGCTGATCTATTATCTTTTTTTTGGAGCAAAGGGTGTATTGAAATAATTTAAAACAACAAGAAGATAAAGTGCATAGAAACAAAAACCTGGCTGGGGGGAATCATTCTGGGTACTAAAACCAATTTCAACTCATTTATTGAATATACTCCTGCCATCACGTATACGGCAAAAGCTGATGAAACCAGATCCATTTTATCTATAAGCCCTCAGGCCGAGAAACTGCTCGGCTTTTCCAACGATGAATTTATAACCAGTATAAGTGAGGGACTGAATAACCTCGGAGGGAGTATGGCAATCAGGTCGGGCTTCGCAAAAGGGACAATCATCACCCTGAAAGTCCCGCTGAAGATACTCCAGAGAGGTTGCAGAAAATGAGAATTATGATTGTCGACGATCACCAGATTATACGGGAAGGTCTTCGCTCACTGCTGGAAAAATTACCTGACATTGAGATCGTTGCCGAAGCCGGGGACGGTATAACAGCTGTACAGAAGGCCGGGGAAATTTCCCCGGACCTGGTTTTAATGGACATATCTCTGCCCAATTTAAATGGTATTGAGGCCACCCGAAAAATAACCTCAGAAAACCCGGGCATAAAGGTGATCGCCCTTACAATGCACTCAGAAAAATGGTTCCTGGACAAGATGATCAAGGCGGGGGCTTCCGGATATATCACCAAGGGCTGCGACTTCAAAGAGCTCATCCAGGCGTTGATTTCATGCGAAGAGGAGAATGGTTTTTTCCTGGGCAGGAGTATTGCCGGGCTGGTTATTAAAGATTATGTAGCTCAGCTGAAAAACGATCATTCAGAGCCGGCTCTGACAGCCAGGGAGCGCGAAATACTGCAGCTTATCGCCGAGGGAAAAACCACCGCCGAAGCGGCCTCGCTGCTGAAAATCAGCAAGAAAACCGTAGAAGCACACCGCAGCCGAATTATGAACAAGCTTGGTCTGTATAATCTGGCCGATCTAATCAAATATGCCTTTCTATTTGGACTGATCTATGCTTTATTATTTCTTATTTTTGTCATTCAAAAAACCTGTTCCAATCTTTTTTCAAGCCCTGGCATCTCGGTGCAGAGACCCGGTTTTTATATCGATATCATTCCCTCTCTGAAGGCATATTTGATTG
>JAMCWI010000149.1 GCA_023481335.1 Bacillota bacterium
TACGCTTCTGCATCACCCTGCTGACCGCCGGAACCGCAGAGTAGTCTATTTTCCGGTCAATCTGCTTTTGCGGGTGGTAAATGAGCACCCCTTTTTGGTCGACAAGGTAAAGGTATCCCTCGCCGACCTTAAAGTTCAAGGCTCTGAAAACGCTCTGCATGTTTACCTGCAAAACGAGGATGCCCAGGACGCGGCCCTCTTCCTTGACCGGAACGGCGACGGCAATCAGATATTCCCGCGGGGCGGTGTAGCGAAGGTACAATTCCGACACGTAAGGCTGCCACTCCCGGGAAACTCCTTTGTACCAGTCCCGACCGGAAGAATCCCGACCTTTTGCTTCCGGGTCGACCGGGTAATCGACCCAGCAGACCCCCTCCGGCGTGGTCAGGTAGGCCCTGGTAATGTCGGTACTGTTTTCGGCAATCGATTTCATCACCCTTCTGACAAAAGCTTCGTCTTTCTTTTTGATCGCCTCGATCAACCCGGGACCGCTGGCCCGTCCCTGGCCGTAACTGATCAGGGTGGCGATGGCACCCTCGATCGACCCGGCGGCCATGTGCGCCACGGTATAATTCTCGTGGTCGATTTTCTGCCGGAGGGTTTTAAAGGCACCGAGGTAGACAAAGATATCCAGGCAGAAAACGGGAAGCAGCACAACGAACAGGACCGTGGCCAGCAGCCGCCACTTTTTTTGGAAAAACCAATGCTCCCTGGGCATATTTAAAACACCCTCTCATAAAGTAACACAATTCAGATGATTCTAATTTTGCCTGCGCTAAGCCTATCCTCCAGAGCCTTCCCCAAGATGAATCCAGGGTTCATTTCTCTTCTTTGGCCCCTTCGTGTCTCTTGTCCCCCGGGCTTTTCAATACCTATTCTTATTTAGCTAATTCGACTTTTTTTCCAAATTCCTTTACCTTTTTTACCATTTTTTTATTAATAAAAATCTCTCCTGCCCTGATCTGATTTTCGTCGAATGATTGAAGTAATTTATAATGATAATGTACTGAAACCACTTGCACCTATAGCGGACTTAAAAATAATGAAAGAGCCTGGGTGATCCTTTGTCCCCGCCCCAAAAGGGAGGCTTTACGGGAACTGGTCGGAACGTTAACCCACGAGGAAGCTGAAGAAATGCAGAAGCTTACAGATGAGGAGTTCGAAAAAATTGAAGGCGAATGGTTATTTAGCTGTTGATACTAATGCCGTAATTGCCTATCGCCAGGGCATTCCAGAAGTTTGTTGTTTAATCGA
Organism: Bacillota bacterium; assembly: GCA_023481335.1. Lineage (GTDB taxonomy): Bacteria > Bacillota > Desulfotomaculia > Desulfotomaculales > Desulfotomaculaceae > JAMCWI01. The sequence goes on from JAMCWI010000149.1 coordinate 1,255, forward strand.
AAGCGCCGATACTATCCTCTTGCCTGTTATTGTTTTCGGTGAACTGCTCTATGGCGCGGCAAACAGCACTCGCCCCCAAGAAAACGAACAAGCCACACGTAAGTTTTTGGCGCAATCTGTTCTTGTAGCCATAGACGAAATCATTGCCACCCGCTATGCCGACGTGCGACTGGAACTTAAAAAAGAAAGGCCGTCCCATACCAGAAAACGATATGTAGAAGTTATTAATGCGTCCGTATTCAGTTGAGCAGTATCAAAAGGCTCGGTAGGGTGACTTCTTGTTTGATGAGATCATCCAGAAAGGGAAGACCGTTTCCGGGGAATAATTATGTTGTGGTAATAATGCGTCCAACCAGGATCCGGTAAATATATAATATCTTAGGCCTTAAGTATTGCACCGAATCACAGAATTTGGTATAATTTAATGTTGGTGCTTTCTTATTGCACTATCCGGAGCAATTGATTCCCGGAACATCTTAGTATATACATATTTTTGAAATTAATTATAATTATGGCACCAATTTAAGTATAGTGGTGGTAGATGCTTTTTCATGGAATAAAGGGGTATTAACCCTGACACCCCTTTATACTGAAATCAAACGAGACGGTGTTATAGTATGACCCACGACAGAAATCGAAGAGAATTGAAAATGACCATTTTCAGCAGATGCCCTCCGCCAATTATTAACGGTTCTTCATTGACAGTGGTTTAGGGGCAGCAAATAAAGCTGCCCCGATTACTTTTTTTCAAAAAGTTTGAGTTAATAATCGCTTGCTTTTGCTTTTCGGGCTCTCTTTTTAACCCATTCGGGTTGTTCCATAGGCTTATATTCCTCATCCGGAATGTATTCTAAAATATCGCCAACTTGACATTTAAAAGCTTTACAAAGTCTATTTAAAATTTCAACATCAAATCTCTTTATTCTCTCATAAAAAAGCTCTGAAATAGTATTTGGGCGAATCCCTGACAATTCCGCTAAGTCACTGTTTTTCATTTTGTATTTACCCATTAAATTTGAAACCTTAATTCTTATCATAAAAACACCCCAAATTCCTTCTTCCGATACAATAATAACATAAATGTTTTATTTTGGGAACTTTTTATTGAAGTATATCATAAAGGTATATTATTTCATTTATGTTAATTTATGGATTAACTTGGGGCCTTATACGCAAAACTATTTACAGGATTTAACGTTTCTGTTCCAAATCCCATTAACTAATCCCCATAACATGCCTAATCCATAACTAATATGCTG
>JAMCWI010000126.1 GCA_023481335.1 Bacillota bacterium
TCAGCGAGGGAGATAAAAAAATTACCATTAAGTTGGGTTTCCCCGGCGTGCCGGCAGAAGTGGTGCAAGATGTTCAGAAACAACTGGCGCTGGCCGAACTGCTGGCTCCTTATAAAGGCAGCACCAAGTTGGCTGTTACAGAGAAGGAAGTAGAATTATATCTGATATTTCCCAAAAAACCGGCTTAGGAAGATTGGGACGGTAAATAATACTATTGGGTGATGAACATCAATGTTTTATGATCGAGCGAAAATTTATGTCAAAGGCGGCGACGGCGGTAATGGCTGTATCGCCATGCGCCGTGAAAAATACGTGCCCTTCGGGGGCCCCTGGGGCGGCGACGGCGGCCGTGGGGGAGATGTTATTTTTGTAGCGGATGAAGGACTCAACACCCTGCAGGACTTCCGTTATAAAAAGCACTTCAAGGCTGAGCGGGGCGGTCACGGCATGGGAAAAAACAAGAACGGCCCCGCCGGAGAGGACTTAACGGTCAGAGTGCCTGCCGGCACGGTGGTGCGTGAAGCCGCAACCGGGCGTTTGATAGCGGATCTGGTGGAATTGGGACAGCAGGTTATTATCGCCAAGGGAGGCCGTGGGGGCCGGGGCAATGTGCACTTCTCCTCCGGCACCAACAAAGCCCCCAGGGTTGCCGAAAAAGGTGAACCGGGCGAAGAACTGGATATAGAGTTAGAGTTAAAACTTATTGCCGACGTCGGACTGATCGGTTTCCCCAATGCAGGGAAATCAACATTCATTTCCATGGTTTCCGCCGCCAAGCCGAAAATAGCGGATTATCCCTTTACCACGTTGGTGCCCAACCTGGGCGTCGTTGACGCCGGAGGGGAGCGCAGTTTTGTGCTGGCCGACATACCCGGTCTCATAGAAGGAGCCTCCCAGGGGGTGGGTTTGGGGCATGAATTCTTACGCCACACCGAACGTACCCGCTTGCTCATCCACGTGGTGGATGCCGCCGGAACCGAAGGCCGGGATCCGGTGGAAGATATCAAAACCATCAACCGGGAATTGGAACTGTACGACCACCGGTTAGCCCAGCGGCCGCAAATCATCGCAGCCAATAAACTGGATATCGTTCCCCGGGCGGCGGAGAATCTGGGCCGCATCCAAGAGGAATTTGCCGGTCGGTATGAAATCTTTCCTGTTTCCGCAGCCACCGGCCAGGGATTAGATAAAGTGATCCAAAGGGTTGCAGATCTGCTGGAAGAACTGCCCAAAATCGAGCCGGAACAGCCCGAAGAGGAACGAGTGACGGTCTTTACGCCGGAGGACCGCTTCAGCATTAAGCGGGACTTGGACGGCAACTGGCGTGTCACCGGCAAGGAAATTGAGCGGCATGTGATGATGACTTACCTGGAAGAGGAAGAATCGGTGGAGCGGCTGCAGAGGATTATGAAAGTCATGGGTCTGGAGAGGGGATTAGTGGACGCCGGGGTGAAAGAGGGCGACATTGTCCGCATCGGAGACTGGGAATTTGAATGGACTGAATAAGTCCGCCCGGGAGATTGCGATCCCGCTGCCGGAATCGGTTGAAGCCATATTCCTGGAAAGGAAAAACCGGTTTGTGGGGATGGTAGAGGTGGCGGGAAAAACCTACCCCGCCCATGTGCCAAGTTCCGGCCGCATGGGGGAGCTGCTGTTTCCGGGCAATACCGTCTATGTAACCCCCATGCCCCGGGGTATGCGCACCCGATACCGTATTCACCTGGCTTGCTTTGGGGAAACATTGGTATCGGTGGATTCACTTCTGCCTAATCGACTGATGTATAAGGTTATGGCCGACAGTGCTTTGCAGCAGTTCTCCGGCTACCAGGAAATCAAAAAGGAAGTGGGGTACGGGAAAAGTCGGTTTGACCTCTATTTAAAGGGGGATGCCGGCCGGTGCTTGATCGAAGTAAAATCTGTCACCCTGGTGGACGATGGCATTGCTAAATTCCCGGATGCCCCTTCGGAACGGGGTGCCAAGCACCTGCTGGAGTTGGCCCACGCGGTGGCGGACGGTTTCCGGTCAGCGGTGATTTTTGTGGTTCAACGGGACGATGCAGCCAGCTTTTCTCCCAACCATGTCACCGATCCCCACTTTGCAGACTGCCTGCGCCAGGCCGCCGCTGCCGGTGTCGAGGCCTATGCCATAGCCTGTGAGATTACAAAAAGTTCCGTCAAATTAAAGGAATACATACCTGTTTACATATAGAAAGGAATACGTTTTATGTAAGGAAATACAGAGCAGCAGTCCACCACAAAACCGAAGCGAGTTATAAGGCTATTCCACCACAAAATCCGAATAGCCTTTATGTTTTTCTCAAGTTTAAGAAAAATATGGAATATTTTCCCTAGCTAAAAGGGAAATAATAGAATTACAACGAATTGTGGTAAAAAACATAATCTACCCGTTACAAGGGGGCTATATCATTTGATTGAGAAATTTAGGTTCACAAAGTATGAAGTTGTTTTTAAGGCCGGAGAAGAAGGACTTGTCCTGCCGTATTACAAGGGAAGTACCCTCAGGGGCGGTTTTGGCAATGCTTTTCAGCGAATTGCCTGCGCTCAACGTAACAGTAGCTGCAAAACCTGCTTGTTAAAAACAACCTGTCCTTATGTTTATATCTTTGAAACAACTCCGCCGCCTGGATCACAGGCCCTAAGCAACTACGAAGCCATTCCAAGACCCTTTATCATAGAACCGCCCTTAGACACAAAAACTTACTACGCTCCGGGTGAACTGCTTGCATTTAACCTTATTCTCATCGGCAAAGCCATAGAATATCTGCCATATTTTGTAGTTAGTTTTAAGGAATTGGGCAAACACGGAATGGGTAAAGGACGCAAAGAATTCAATTTACATGAAATAAGGGCAGTCAATCCCCTGACCAAGCAAACTGAAGCAATCTATGCACCTCCGGATTATATGATTAAACCCATAAAATTTGAAATAACCGGAACAGACCTTGCAACAAACGAACTTTCCCATATCAATGAAGTAACGATTAACTTCAAAACCATGACAAGGCTTAAATTCGCTGATGAGTTTGTAGAAAGAATTGAATTCCATGTACTGATAAGAAACCTGCTCCGCCGTATTTCATCCCTGGCCTATTTTCACCATGATTGGGAAGTGGAAGCCAATTTCTCGAACCTTATCGAAAAGGCTTGTAGAGTGGAAATCGTTAAGGACAATACCCGCTGGGTAGATTGGGAACGTTACTCCAGCCGGCAGGATAGCAGGATTAACCTTGGTGGAGTAGTGGGGGAGGTTGTTTATCAGGGGGATCTAGGAGAATTTATGCCCCTTTTGCAATTGGGGCAATACACCCATGTGGGAAAGGCGGCTGTTTTTGGGATGGGGGGTTATGAGGTAAATATAAGGTGACATTTTATAGACCCCTTGTAAACGGGCTAATTATCAAGGCATTATCTGGATATATTCATACTAGCAAAAATAAAAAGAAGGAGGTGAATTTTAATGAGTATAGGTTTACAATACACAGGCCATTATTTATCAGATGTCGGTCTGGCAGTTATGGAAATCTTCCTTGGCAAGGAGCACCAGGAATTCAGCCAGGAAGACATCGAAAGAGCAGCAGATTGGCTCGCCTGTCAATATCAAAGGAAAGACATGAAAGGTTACTTAACCATCCATTTCCTAAACTCTGGTTGGTGCAATGCCACAATTTCCGAAGAAAAAAAGCTGGATTATCTAGAAAAGGTCTTAAGATCTTACAAAGCTAGGCCACTTCAGGATAGGGAATGTGTTTACTGCCGTCAACCGGCTCAATTTTTAGCTGACCGTCAGCATATTCCTTTACTAACAGGAATGACAACCATTATTACTTCGCCGGGTGGGGTGCCGGGCCTCCCTGTCTGCGGGTATTGTTTAATGGTCATTCAATTCTACCCTTTGGCCACCCTAAAATGCCAGGGCAAACCGTTATTTTGGTGGACGCCGGAACCGCAGTTATTAAGAGAACTGACCTTTGAGTACTATCAAGAATTGTCCAGGTTGATTGCAGGTGGCAGTGAAAAACTGGCAAATTCAAGCTGGCCTCGTACGAGATTATTGGAAGCGGCTGAGAAGGTACTTGACAGATACGGCTATGATCGACCGCTGGCAGATTGTATTGGGGTTCACCTCACCAACTATGGAGCAGGGCCGGATTATCACCAGTACCGTATTCCTAAAGAATTACTTGAGTTTTTGGTGGAAATACGATTTGCAGATCAGGAAGTTCGAGAGTCCCATGAAGCAATTATTAAAAAAGCCTGGGAAGAGGATAAGAAACCAGCTAAGAAAGGGAGTGCCATAGAAGAACCAAAGACTGGTTCTCAAAGAAATGCTTATTATGAAGCCCTTGTAGAAACCTTTGAGGATCGAAACTGGCAAGAGAACATAAGTAAAATCATTCATAGATTTTTTGTTCACACAAAACCCGAAGAATATGCTGATAACAATTATGAGTTAACCGCATTCTTTTTAGAAAAGGTGGGAGGCATGGAAAAACAAAGGTTAGATATTATTAAAAGGATAGCTGATCAAATTGCACTGGATTTAGTCATTGGCAATAACGAAAAGAAGTGGATTAATGATCTCTATTTTCGGGAGTATAAGCCTTCTCGTTTCACAGGGTATTTAATAAAAGCTCAGAAAAACCTGGCCGAAAAAGGGAAGGTCTTTACCATGGAAGATGTATTAACCATGTTGGATATCTATTCTGAATATGACACTGGGGCCAAAGATTTCTGGCTGGTCAGAGATTTGTTCTTAATAAGGCTGCTGGAAATGGTAGGAAAGCATAAGAAAGAAATGTTGGACGAAATTAAATTTGAGGATGTATCTGAAACAAATAATGGAGGGAAATAAAGATGAGCTACCTTTCTGGATTATTTCTGGTGGATTGCCCGGCATCTGCTCTAAACAATGCCGGAAGAATTGATGGTGCCAGAACGGACAATACCATAGCCGTAAAGCAAATTAAGACTAAAGAAGGTGATTACCCCTATGTTTCTGCCCAGGCTGTTCGCTTTTGGTGGCGGGAAGCCTTGAAAGAGATACCCGGTTGGACCCCTTCCCCTATTTTTAGAGAAGGCAAGATTGCCTATACCGACGCTAACCCATTACTGTATGCGGAAGATGATTGCTTTGGCTACATGAGGGCACAGTCTACGAAAGCCGATGCAAAAAAAAGCAGGGAAGATAATAACCTGCTCGCCAATGCCACACCGGTGCAAGATAAAGTTGTATTAACCCGCCAGTCTCCCTTAAAAGTAAGCACGCTGGTATCGGTAGGGCCTTTAAGAGAAATCACCAATGATTTTGGTGTGATGTCCCGCCATGAAGGAGATCCAGTACCCTTTGAACATCAATTTTATCGGGCTACATTACAGGGTCTATTGTCATTAGATTTAGGAGCGGTAGGACGTTTTTATCATATGGAACGGACAGGCTATCGGCACATCGATGAGCCCAGAATTAAGCAAGCCAAGGAAATGGGACTGCATGAGTATGACAATGGAAAAGCGTACCAACTTTCCTTAGACCAGAGACATAAGAGAATCAAACAACTAATGCAAGGTTTTAGTAGAATTAGTGGGGGGGGCGAAGCTTTCGATTCATTATACCGATGTTTCGCCGAAGTTTCTGATCTTGGCAGTTGCTAAAGGAGGCAACCACCTGTTTTCCACAGCTGTTGGAGCCGACAGAGCAGGATTACCTAGTATAAAAAATGAAGCCATCAAAGAGGTTGCCCGGGTTTTCAAGGACGAAATCATCAGTGGTATTTATGTAGGTTTGTCCCTGGGCTATTTAGATGAGCAGCGGTCGGCAGTGGAACAAGCACTAACCGAGATTTCCACACAGGAAGCATACGGCTGCCGTAAAACCGTGTTAGGTCACCCCAAGGAAGTAATCGAAGAATTCCTGAAAGAATTAGAGGAGAATAAGGAAGCATGGTTGGGGTAGAAAAGGTTTTAAAAGTAGAGGTCAGTGCGCTGACAACATCATTTCGGCATCCCTTTGTCATGATTGGACGTCTGCCATCCTTTGAGATGCCTCCGCCGTCGACCATCTATGGACACCTCTGCGGAGTTTTAGGGGAATGGTTTCAGCCCGGAGATTTAGAATTTGCTTACACGTTTACGCACAGGGGATTGGGAGAAGATGTTGAACTGGCCCAGGTTCTTGAGATTCCCAAGGGGCTAGGAAGTAAAGATAAAAATATGAACAACTTACCGAAGAATGTCGGGGGGAGCCTGAACCCCCAAAAACGTCAATTTCTGCTTAAACCAAATCTGAAATTATATTTGCGGGGAAACCATGCCCTCCTCGAGACATTGAAAAAAAGTTTTCTCAGCCCCCATTTTGCCTGCTTGTTAGGACGCAGCCAGGATTTAGCCACCTGTCATTCAACTGAGTATGTGGAATTAGTAGAGTCAGATCGAGCCTTTTACTCCCACACCCTGCTGCCCTGGCGATTACGTCCCTTTGTCACAGTGGGAGAACCCGTGCATATGCCAAAATTTATTGATTATCAGAGACTGCGGGAACCGGTTTTTGAGAGGTACCTTCAGATAGCAGACAAGCCCTTGAGAATTTTCGGTGAAGACGCTGAAGAAGATATTATTGATCGTTCCCAGTTTAATAGTATGCTGGTTGATAAAACCGAACAGAAGACCTTTCTTGGCAAGGATCTTTATCGCGGGGTTTGGTTTCACCGGCTTAAAGAGGATGAATGAAAAATGGAATTAGACAGCATAGATGATGCGTTAAAAGATATTTGGGCTAAATCATCGGATAGCCCCGGGCTGCCGGGGCTATCTTTGCTTCAGCATACCGAAGAAGTTGTTCGTCAAATGGGCCAATTTATTTTGCTTTATCAAACAGAATTAGGGCAATTATCTCAGGTGGATATGAGCAGGATTTTATTATATGGTGCCCTTCTCCATGATTTTGGCAAAATTCACCCAGGCTTTCAGAAGATGCTGCACCGTAAGGGGAAATTTGGACATCGGCATGAGGTTCTAAGTGTGGGTTTTCTGGATTTTTTAGAAGTTCCTGCCGAAGAGAAACCCTATCTGGTTACAGCCGTTGCTCTTCACCATAAAGATTGGATGGAAATTACGAAGCCGTCAATTGGCAAGCCCTGTTATTTTCACCCCAGATATCCTGCTGAAAGAATCAAACCGATTCAGGAGTTATTAGAGGGTCTTGAGCTTCTTCATATTAATGGACTGTTGCTTCTCTTGCAAAATGCCAATGTGTATTTTCAGCAAGTTGCAGGGATTAAAATAACTCCCTATCCCTTCGTCAAAGGATCACTGACGGCAGGGAGCATCTACAGGCAGTTAGCTGAACTTAACAAGCTGGCAGGTTCTTTAACAACAGGCAATATCCCCCATAGAAAGGTGAACCGCCTCTTATGCCACATGGCCACCGTTGCCAGGGGTCTGGCAGTATCGGCTGACCATTTGGCCAGTTCGGAAGGGATGTCTTTACAACATGGGTTTGCCTCACCGGAAGAAGTATTAGCTGCTTTAGGTTTTCAATATGAGACATTGCATCCCCATCAGGCAAGGCTTGCTAATACACCTGCCAGTTTAATAATGGTATCCCCTACTGGATCAGGTAAAACAGAAGCTGCCCTATTATGGGCCGGTGCTGTCCGGAAAGCAAAAAACACCAAGGGGAGACTTTATTTTATTCTGCCTTATAGAGCCAGCATGAATGCTATGAAACTTAGATTGGAAAAGCATTTTGGGGAGACATCTACGGCTGTTATTCATGGGAAAACCTTAATCCAACATTACCAGGAGCATATGGAACAAGGGTATACCCCGGATGAGGCCCGTCAACGTGCAAAGCACAAAGAATCATTAGCACGATTAAATACCACTCCCATTAGAGTGTGCAGTCCATATCAGCTGGTGAAGACGTTTTTTGCTCCCAAGGGATATGAAGCACTGCTTTCCTCTGTTTGGGGCGCCCAATTGGTTATGGATGAAATTCACGCCTATGAGCATGAGTTAACAGCAATGACATTATCAGCAGCTAAGTTTATGAAAGAGGTGATGGGGGCAGAGTGCTTGTTTATGAGTGCCACAATGCCGTCTTATCTGAAAGAGCTATTACAGAGACATTTTTCCTTAAAAGAGCCGCTTTACCCGCCGGTGGAATGGCTGAAGGCGAAAATTCGACACAGATTGGAGTTAATTCCTGATCATTCTATGGCGAGTGAGTCTATACAAAGGATTAAGAAAGAGGCTGAAAGAGGTTCTGTACTAGTGGTCGTAAACAAAGTGAACAAAGCTATTAATTTGGCAAAAGAGTTAGAGAAAGAAGGAATGGCAGATGTTGTGCTCTTGCACGGCAGATTTTCTGCCAGGGATCGGATCAACAAGGAAGCCAATCTTGGTCCCCGAAAGGACCGAATTCTGGTGGCAACCCAAGTGGTTGAGGTTTCGCTGGATATTGATTACGATACCATTTTTACGGAAATGGCTCCCCTGGAGTCTTTACTTCAGAGATTCGGCAGAGTCAATAGGAAAGGTCAAAGATCTCAACACAGTGTGGTACATGTCTTCACTGAATTTGAAAAATCAGATCAAGTGGCATATAAACCCTATGAGAAAGAACATTTACTGAAAGTCAGGGAAGTGTTGCACAATTTTCTTATCTGTAATCCTAGTGGTCTTATCAGCGAAACACAAATTCAAACACTACTGGATCAAAGTTATCCTGAAGACATAAAGCAGGAATTGCTAAGGAGTATTGAAGATAAGATCAATTCTTTTTACCATAATTTTGTCCAGGGGCTATTACCTTTGGGTGTGCAGGATTCCACTACCATAAGAGAATTACGTGAGCAATGGGACAATTTATTTGATGGAGAAGAATTGCTTCCGGAACAATACTTAAGTGATGCATTAAATGCTCCAAACACCCTTGAAGCAGCCCAATATCTTATTCCTGTTTCCGGTGTCTTAGTTAAGCAATTAGCAAAGCAAAACAGGGTATGGTTTGACGAAGCATTACAAAAATTTGTAACCAATTGTGAATACAGCCCGACATACGGCTTGGTTATTTCCGAATAGTATGGAATTTTCTCTAAATGGATATTATATAGCCATATGTTTCCATTTGGAGTGAGGGACTTTGGAACATCCCAGCGAAGTATTTGTTTCTAACTACGGTTCATTCTTAGGTAAAAAATCTGAACGACTAGTGTTAAAAGAGAACGGACAGACCGTGTTAGAAGTACCTTTCCACGAGTTGCAAAACATCATTATAGAAACTGCCGGGGCCAGTATTTCCACCGACTGTATTCAGGAGTGTATGCAAAGGGGTATCCCTATCAGTCTGTTGTCATCAACCGGGAGACCCTATGCCACGATCATTTCCCCCCATTTGACCGGTACGGTCATAACCCGCCGTGCTCAGTATGAATCCTTCAAGGACAAACGTGGCATTCAAATGGTTAAGCTCTTTGTGGAAGGGAAACTGAAAAACCAGTCCAATACATTAAAGTACTTTGCTAAATACCGCAAGGGTACGGACGGGGAGTTATTCAAAAACGTTCAGCATTTAACAGATAAAATCGATGCGGTATCCCAGGAGTTAAAGAACATATCCGGTTCCTGCATTAATGATGTAAGGGGACAAATCATGTCCGTGGAGGGGCGAGCGGGGAATTTATACTGGCAGGGAATCAAATTACTTACCTCCAGTAAAATTGATTTCCCGGGCCGGGAGCATGCCGGGGCAACCGATCCGGTTAATTCACTCCTTAATTACGGGTATGCCATTCTTTGCAGTAAGATCGAAAAGAGCCTTATACTGGCGGGACTTGACCCCTATGCAGGATTTCTACATGTAGACCGGGCAGGTAAAGAGTCCCTGGTTTACGACTTTGTAGAGGAGTTTCGCCAGCCGGTGGTGGATCGAGTTGTTGTGGCCATGATTAATAAAGGCATCTCTATTGAAATGGAAGAAGGCCAATTGTCCCTTAAAACCCGGCGAGATCTCGCTGAGAGAATTAAGGAACGGTTAGATACATCTGAGAGGTTCCAGGGCAAAAAATACCGGTTACAGACCATTATTCAAATGCAGGCCCGAAGAATTGCTACCTATCTCAGAGGTGAGGCTAAATACAAACCCTATGTAAGCGGGTGGTAAACATAAAAACCTTTGTCATCTACGATATTGAGGAAGATAAAATACGCAATAAAATACTGGAAACCTGCCGAGACTATGGGCTTGGCCATGTACAATACAGCACTTTCTTTGGGGAACTCAATCATAACCGGCGAGAGGAACTTAAGCTCAGGCTAAAGAAAACACTGGGTCGAAAAAACGGAAAGATCCTGGTTTTTCCGGTCTGTGACAAGGATTTAAAACTATTGGAGAATATATGTAACATTCCGGAGCTGCCGCCAGATGCTTAAACTTCGGGTTACGGATATCAAGCAGTACGTTTACTGTCCACGGATCATATATTTTACCTATGTGTGTCCGGTAGACAAAAAAATTACCCGCAAAATGGAATACGGTAAGGAAGCCCATGCAGAGTTAGATAGGTTAGAAAAGCGGCGTACCTTTAAACGTTACAACTTTGGTAATGCGGAAAGGAAGTACCATACCCAATTATATTCACCACGGCTTGGCTTGGAAGGCCGGCTGGATATGCATCTGGTGGCAGAGGGAGAGATTTTTCCTGTCGAGTTTAAGTACAGCCGGGAGGGACCGTCACTTAACCATAAATATCAGTTAATTGCCTATGCCATGCTGTTAGAAGATGCTTATCGCAAGCCGATTCGTTATGGCTTTTTGCACCTCCATCCGGAGGGAGAGATTACTCCCGTTGAAATAACTCCAAATAGCAGGTTGTTTATTAAAGACATAATGGACAAGATTCGAACCCTGGTGCGTGAAGAACGTATGCCCCCGGCGACACTAAGAAAAGCCCGGTGTATTGACTGTGAATATCGGAACTTCTGTAACGATGTAAGGTAAAGAAAGAGGTAAATATGTATTTCCTAAACGATGAAGAGAAAAAACAATTACTTAAAGGATATTTGCCACGATCCCGGCAAGCAGATATTGCGGAGGAGTTGCGCGGCTGGAATTGGCATCAACCGCCGCTAATACCACCCTATGAACTAAAACTTGGGGCTTATGAAATAGCAAGTTCCTACTGTCCAACCCAGCGTGACCTTTATCTAAGAAGGGTACAAAGGGTAAAAAGCCAGCCCAGTGTAGCGATGCTTCGTGGATCCTTTTTGCATGATATCCTGGTTAAGGAAATTATAAGGACAAAGAAACTTATCTATAAAAACGGCGTTGAAAATTATAAAGAAATATTTAAAGGGTTGGAACAATCACAGCATTATAAAGTACCGGACCATATCCAGTTAGATGGAAAAGGAAAGCTGTGTTTAGAGAAGGAAGCAGAGATAATTGTAAAATTTGAGAGACAAAGGCTATCCTCGAGAATTCATGAAGTTTTGGTAAAACAACCTTACATAGGAGAAGATTCTTTAGCTAACTTGGCTATACCGGTTGTCGTAGAACAAAAACTTGATGGATCTTTCCTGGGCATGAGTTCTCATTTAAGCGTTGACGCCTATACATTTTCTGAGCCAATGATTATGGATTTAAAGTTCGCTGAAAGGAGAAAATTTCATCGATTACAAACTACTGCCTATGCCCTGGCAATGGAAGCCGTATACGAATTTCCCGTTAACCTTGGCTGTATTGTTTATGCTAAAATTAAAGATGATCGGTTATTTATTGAAAAAGATATTCACATTATAGATGAGGAACTGCGGCAGTGGTTTATTGAAGAGCGGGATGAGAAGATGAGACTGGTAGAAGAAGAAATCGACCCGGGGATTAAAGAATGTACGGAGCACTGTCCTTACTTTAACATTTGTCATTAAAAATTGAAGTACTTTAGAAGGAAAATTATCTACCTCTGGGGAACAATATAAGTATAGCATTTCATTTAAACGTTTTTTCGCAAAAGGCTTTGTTTTTGGTGCAGAAAATATATCTTCGAGAAAAAGCTGATTTGAGAAGAAATCCTGATCTTTGAAAAGCCAATAACCACGCCACCTGAGAACCATCCGCCGAAGTCGGTTACAACCATTGCCCGATAATCAAGGGGACTGAAACTGAGTAATATTTCTATCATAATACCAATTATTGCATTCGTTACAACCATTGCCCGATAATCAAGGGGACTGAAACTAGAGTATTTCCTATATCTACTTCAATTATTTTTTCAGTTACAACCATTGCCCGATAATCAAGGGGACTGAAACTAACAAATTTAGGAGGTGGTAACATATGACCTAAGAAGTTACAACCATTGCCCGATAATCAAGGGGACTGAAACCCACCACGACTACCACCGCCCCAGCTACCTCCAACGTTACAACCATTGCCCGATAATCAAGGGGACTGAAACCCAGGATGGTTTCGCCCTCTCTGTAATGAGTTTCAGGTTACAACCATTGCCCGATAATCAAGGGGACTGAAACACTGGAATAATACAACCATCTTGTGCTAGAACGTCTCGTTACAACCATTGCCCGATAATCAAGGGGACTGAAACGAGGCCGAAAACGGCATGATAGGTAACGATTCTATCTTGTTACAACCATTGCCCGATAATCAAGGGGACTGAAACTCAAATACCTCTACCTGATTCGCACCCTCACGCAGTACGTTACAACCATTGCCCGATAATCAAGGGGACTGAAACTACCAAAATGAACGACCAAGGGTACACGCCATATCAAGTTACAACCATTGCCCGATAATCAAGGGGACTGAAACATGCATTGGCAGAAGCATTAAAAATGTTACAGCAGGTTACAACCATTGCCCGATAATCAAGGGGACTGAAACGACTGGAGCCTAGGACCAAAGAACAAGATAATTACGGGTTACAACCATTGCCCGATAATCAAGGGGACTGAAACAAACAACAGCTTCTCCGATGAGAGACGAATTAATGAAGTTACAACCATTGCCCGATAATCAAGGGGACTGAAACAGTATAAGGTACGCGGGAAAGACTTAAAATACTCATCGTTACAACCATTGCCCGATAATCAAGGGGATTGAAACTATCCGGATCACCATAATCCGGGTCAATGTACAGTATGGGTTACAACCATTGCCCGATAAACAAGGGGATTGAAACTCAGAAAGACAGTTTTGAAGTGTTAATATTTCATTCTTGTTACAACCATTGCCCGATAAACAAGGGGATTGAAACAGGCACTTTCCAACGCCGTCACCTTTGATGATTGCAGTGTTACAACCATTGCCCGATAAACAAGGGGATTGAAACAGAAACCCTGCCCTGCTCTCACCACGGTTTGATCGGCGTTACAACCATTGCCCGATAAACAAGGGGATTGAAACCAGTTGTGAGTATTTTAAGTCTTTCCCGCGTACCTTAT
>JAMCWI010000073.1 GCA_023481335.1 Bacillota bacterium
GCCGGCAAAGTTCCGAACGGAAGGCGGGAAGGACAGATTGCAGGATGGCGATCACCTCCCCCTCGCCAGCGGTCCAGCCGGGTTGTCCAACCGTATGCAACAGCCGTTCCAGGGCGGCGGCATCCACCCCGTCCGGCCTGGCCATAAAGATGCGCTGGTGACGGGTAGCGCCAATCCCTTCTTCCGAGGTAAGGATCTCTTCAAACAGCTTCTCGCCGGGCCGGATGCCGGTGTACACTATCTCGATATCCTCATCCGGCTCAAAGCCGGACAGCCGGATCATGCTCCTGGCCAGGTCCACGATCTTCACCGATTCGCCCATATCCAGGATAAACACTTCCCCGCCGCGGGCCAGGGCTCCCGCCTGGATTACCAGTTGCACCGCCTCGGGGATGGTCATGAAGTAGCGGGTCATTTCCGGGTGGGTAACCGTCACCGGCCCGCCTCGGGCAATTTGCTTTTTGAAAAGGGGCACCACGCTGCCGCGGCTACCCAGCACGTTGCCGAACCGCACTGCCGCGGCTACCCAGCACGTTGCCGAACCGCACTGCCGCAAACCGGGTCTGACTGGTACGGGATATTTCCTGCACCACCATCTCCGCCACCCGCTTAGTGGGCCCCATGACACTGGTGGGGTTCACCGCTTTATCGGTGGAAATAAGGATAAAGGCTTCCGCCCGGTGCTGGTGAGCGGCACGGGCGACACACCAGGTCCCCAGGATGTTGTTCTTTGACGCTTCAGTAGGGTTTTCTTCCATCAGCGGGACGTGCTTGTGGGCTGCAGCGTGGAAAACCACTTGGGGCTGGTACCTTCTGAAGACATCGTTAACGGCCGCAACATCCTTAACGTCCACTATCACTGGAACCAGATCCAGTTCGGTATGGCTATCCCGTAGTACCTGGTGGATCTCATAGATGCTGTTTTCCCCATGCCCGAGTAAAACCAGCTTCCGCGGGTGCAAACTGCGCCACCTGCCGGCAAAGTTCCGAACCAATAGAACCTCCCGCCCCGGTAACCAGCACCACCCGGCCGGAAAGGTAACCGGCCATGGACTCCAGGTCCACCTGTACCGGTTCCCGGCCCAGGATGTCCTCCACCTGCACCTCCCGGATCTGGCTCACAGAAACCCGCCCGTCGATCAGCTCGTAAATCCCCGGCAGGATCTTCAATTTGGCGGGAGTGGCCTGGCAAATCTCCACAATCTCCCGGATCACCCGCCCCGGAGCGGAAGGAATGGCGATGATAATCTCTTCCACCCCGTAATCCTCCACCAGCCGGGGGATGTCCTGCCGCCTCCCCAGCACCGGCAACCCGAACATCTCCAGCCTTTGCTTGGCCGGGTCGTCATCCACAAACCCGATGGGCACACTCTTATGGCCATTATGGTTTTTTAGCTCCCGGGCCACCGCCGCCCCGGCATCCCCGGCGCCCACTATCAGCACCGGCTTGCCAGCGCGCACCCGCACCGGTTTAAGCCCGTAGTCCCGGAACAACCGCCAGGAAAGGCGCGACCCGCCGATAAAAAGAACGTTCAGCATCCAGGACAAGGCAAAGACGCTCCGCGGCAAGGGAAAGGCACTGCCCTCCATCCGGAAGTACGCATAGGCGATATTCACCAGGGTACCCACCGTGACCGCACTTACAATAGAGAGCAGTTCCCCCACACTGCATACTGCCACAGGCGGTTGTACAACCCAAAGGCATAGAAACAGGCCAGCCGTACTACGGTAAAGACCAGCGCCAATTGTTGGTAAGAAACTATGTACTGGCGAGGAACAGTACCGTCAAAGCGGAGCCACAGGGCCAGCAAGAGCGCCGCGTTTACCAGGACGGCGTCCACTGCCATTAACATAATAACACGCCTGGGACGACTCACTAGGGTTCCCTCCCCCAATACAACCAACCGCTTACTATCCATTAAACACCAGTTTACTAATGGGCCAAGAGAAACTCAACACAATTTTTTACTGGTCGACTGAAGATATGTGCCGACTGAAAATCATAATGACGAAGGAAAATTTTTTGGCTGTTCTGTGATCGTTTCAATTTGCCCTGATTTTTCCTTATACAGGTTAACACCACGTAAAGACCTTACAATTGTCAGCCAAATAATCATTAAATCCAGCCACCAGGAACAGTTTTCCGAATAATATTTATCCAACTCGACTTTCCGCTCCAGCGAAATGTTTTCCCGACCGTTGACCTGCGCCCAACCGGTAACGCCCGGTTTCAGCCTGTTAACGCCGGTTTTTTTTCGCATTGCAATTAAGTCATATTGATTGTAAAGTGCAGGACGCGGGCCGATAAAGTTCATGTCGCCTCGAATAATATTGAATAACTGGGGCAGTTCATCAATCGAGAATCGGCGCAACAACTTGCCCAACCTGGTAAAACGATAATCATCCTTCGAAACCACTTCAGAAGGCAGGTCAGGAGTACCCACATGCATTGTCCTGAACTTATATAGAGTAAAATACCGATCAAATTGCCCCACCCTGGTCTGTTTGAAGATAGCGGGCCCCGAAGAATCTAAACGAACAGCCAAAGCAACTAATACCATAAGCGGCGCTAGTACCACCAAGAGTACAATTGCACCTACTACGTTAACCAGGCAATTCACTTTGCTTCCCCCTCACATCGCCTGCAATAAGAAATCGGAGCAAAACCCAGTTCGTGGACCGCTTCGGTATAATCGAACACCTTATCCTCCCGGAAACGCTTAACCTTTTCTAGATCAATCAAACCGTTGGGGATCTTTTCACCCAAATAACCAGCCAACAACGCCGCGGTATACGGAACACGAACAAAAACCCGTTTCTTTCCCAGTGCACCAGCAATAAAGTTTTAAGATATCTACATAGGAAATTGGACGTTTTCCCGCCACGTTGTACGCCTTACCAACGGCACCGGGCGCAGATAAGCTTGGGCTATCACAGTGGCCAGATCCCTGGCATAAATCGGCTGCATCAACCCCTCACCGACACCGATGACAGGAATGACAGGGTATTTATCAACAATCGTTACCAACTTATGTATATTCTTGTCCCGCTGATTTCCGTAAATCATGGTCGGACGGATAATCGTGTAATCCAGCCTGCTTTCCATTATAAAGTTCTCAAGCTGCTTGTACTCGTCTGAGCATTCACGGTAATTTACTATAAATACCGGTTGTAGTTACAATAACAACCCGGTTAACTCCTGTTGCATAACACGCCTGAATGACTTGCGGGTAAAAACGGATATTAACCAAATGAATTACGTCGCTAACCCCCACAAGAGCAGGTTTTAGAAACTGCTCATCGCCAACGTCACCCGTGCACAGTTCCACACCGTCATCCCTGATCCAGGATACATCGCTATGCTCGCGTACTCAACACTGTATTAGGCCAGCATAGCCTAACTCTCTCAGGGAGCTCAGCAAAAAGCGCCCAGTTAGACCCGTAATTCTGGTAACAAGTAGCAAATAAATTGCCCCCATTCAATAAATTGACGTAAGTTTTAAGGATTTTAAAACTAAATCCCAAAACCTCTCTATAAACGTTTATGTTACATCATGCCCATAGCTTCTATAATAACATTATTAACTTTATGAACGTCATATTTGTTCTCAGCTATTTCACGGCTTTTAAAGCCAAAATCATGGATAATTTCCCGATTTAGTATAAACTTCTCCATGGCCTTTTCTAGGGATAAGGCATCTCTTACTGAAACCAAAAAGCCGTTAACACCGTCCTGGACCGTTTCCCTGCAGCCAGGGGCATCCGTTGTTATCACAGGCCGGTCCATGCTCATAGCCTCCAGCACCGACCTGGGGGTGCCTTCGCGATAAGAGGGCAAAACAAAAACGCTGGAACCGGCAATATAAGGCCTGACATCTTTGGTTTCGCCGAGGTATTCGATTGTCCCTTCCGATTCCCACTGTTCCACAACACGGCGACTAATGGATGAAGGATTAGTGTCAAAGGGCCCAAGCAGTTTAAAAACTACCTGCGGATAACGTTTCTTTAAGCTTCGCGCAGCTTCAACATATTCACCTATGCCCTTATCCCAGATCAATCTGGCAATGAGAAGAAAAGATAAGGGTTCAACAGGTGCCGGCACGTATGAAAACCGCTCAACATCCACCCCTGAACCGTTAATCAGCACCTGTTTTTGATTTTTAGAAATGAGTTTTAGTTCTTTAAACAGTTTAAGGTCATCAGGGTTTTGAAAAAACACCACTCGATTCTTACTCAAAGCATTCTTATATAAGGGCTGCACCAGCCTGAATAGGATTTTCTGGGTCACGCTCTCCCCGGTAAATACGTAACCCAGGCCGGTAATCATGGAATATACGCCCGGCACGCCAACCAGCCAGGCAGCTAACGAGCCGTAGATGACGGGTTTAATCGCATAAGACAAAACCGCGTCAGGTTTTATTTCTTTGAGCACTTTGATCAGGGCGAGGAAGGTGCGTATATCTTTCAAAGGGTTCATGCCAGTCCTTTGCAGGGGAATTTGCCTGTACCCGGCACCAAGAGATCCTAAATCGGCTTCAAAGCCTTCTTCGGGGCCGAGGGCTGTTACCTGGTGCCCCCCTGTCACCAGGGTCTTGATAAGTTCCCCCCTGAAGTTAACCACCGACAAAGCATAGTGAGAAACGATGACTATCTTTGCCAAGGCAATGCTCCTTTTCCTACAATCTCCACAGGGTTACATTTTCCGGGCAGGCCTTTTTATCCAGCACACTCTTCACATCTATTACAACGCCCCGCCGTTCCTTCAACAAGTTGCTTATAAAGACCCACCCTCTTCTGCAGTACTCCAGGTGAGGGACAGCCAGTACAACCGCATCTGCCGGCTGCAGTTGGTTTTCTGGAACCAAGTACAGGCCGTATTCCCTTTGTACTTCTTGTTCGTCTGCCAGGATGTCGGAAACCTGTACATCGACCCCGAAATCCCTCAATTCCGAAATTATATCCACCACTCTGGAATTGCGGATATCGGGCACGTTTTCTTTGAATGTTATCCCAAGCACAGTAACGGTGGAGCCCTGAACAGGAATATCCTTTAAAATCATCTGCTTAATCAAAGAGGCTGCAACATATTTCCCCATGTTGTCGTTGATTCTCCTGCCGGCCAGGATGACTTCCGGGTGGTAACCGATGCTCTGAGCCTTGAATGTAAGGTAATAAGGGTCAACACCGATACAGTGCCCGCCCACCAGGCCGGGTGTGAAGGGAAGAAAGTTCCATTTTGTTCCCGCCGCCGCCAATACCTCCATGGTATCGAGGCCCAGTTTATCAAAGATAATCGCCAGTTCATTTACCAGCGCTATGTTCAGGTCCCTCTGGGTGTTCTCAATAACTTTAGCCGCCTCGGCCATCCGAATTGACGGCGCCCTGTATATCCCGGCATCAACCACCTGGCCGTAGGTTTCAGCAATTATATTCAAGACTTCTTCATTTTGAGCGGATACAACCTTCACGATGTTTTTAAGGGTATGCTCCTTATCCCCTGGGTTAATCCGTTCCGGGGAATATCCTACAAAGAAGTCTCTTTCGGCTTTCATGCCGGAATATTGTTCAAGAACGGGAATACATTCTTCCTCGGTTACACCGGGGTATACCGTTGACTCATAAACAACTATGCTGCCGGGCTGCAAGTACTTGCCAACTGTTTCTGAAGCGCTGATCAACGTAGAAAGGTCTGGCTGTTTAACCCTGGTGATGGGCGTTGGCACGGCAACAATAATAAAGTCGCACTGGGTGAGCTTTTCCGGGTCAGTTGTATAATCGACCTGCGCCTTTTCCAGTTCTTCTTTAGTAAATTCCCCCGTATGGTCAATGCCCTGTTTTAAGGCCTCAACCCGTTGGTGGTTGACGTCAAACCCTACAGTCGGTTGTTTCTCACCAAAGGCTACCGACAGTGGCAAGCCAACATATCCCAAACCCAGAACACCAATTCTTCTCATTTTTTCACTCCACTCCGTAAAATCTTTATACCATGGTACGAATTTTTCGATCCCCTCTTCTATGGGGGTCACCGGCCTAAACCCAACAGCTTGAAATAATCATCAATATCGGCATAGGTTTCCGGAACATCACCGGGCTGCAGCGGAAGAAACTCCTTTTGAGCGGTTTTTCCAAGGGCATTTTCCCAGATGGCTATCAAGTTAGCTCATGATAGCAGCATATATATGGTCCTTGGCGAATAAGTACTAACAACATATTGGGTTACTGGTGACGAGACCTGATTAAACTTTATGATCATTAAACAGAATGTACGGGCTATGTCCAGAGGTCTGGGAGCGTTTTCTGGAGTCCGCTGTACCTTTGGGTATGCCCTGGCGCCTTTGACGCCTCCTTTGGGAAAGATCTGGCGCTGGGCTATCAGGCGGTAGACGTTCACGTTACCGCGCAAGGGCAAAACCACTTTGGGATTGGCCTGCATCAACCGCTGGACCACCCCCAGGAGGAAAGCGATGTCCGCCTGGTTCAAACAGGCGCCCTGGGCTCTGGCCGGCCACCGGCAGGCGCACCCCCGCCTCCCATAAGCGAAGTAACCGCTGCCGGTTGGACTTGACCACCCGGTTGGTAAAGAGAGAAAGGACAGCCGGGGGAAAAGTGGGTGCCCTGGAAGTACGCCTCCTCGATGAACCGGACCAGCCTAGCGTTTTGCAGCCCCTCCAGCCCATCCCGCTGGTACAGCATGAGGTCAAATGATTGAAAAGCGACAGTACCCCAGTAACTGTACCGGTACTGTGCCCCCGGCGGTGGCAATCCCGGGCAGGCAGATCCACCACCACCTGCTCATCCGCCGGACCCGAAGCAGTGGTTACCAGGAAGCGATCCGCCCGCTGGGCCAGCAGTTCCGCCTCGGCGGAAGACAAACCGAAGCGTTCCCGGTTTTGCGCTACCAGCCAGGCAAACCGGGATTTGGCCGAGATGGACTTGATATGGGCTAAAGCCTTCTCCCGGAAAGACTTGGGACGACCTATCAAGCATCACCCCGCTACCAGCGTGCGGGAAGATGGAAACCGAAGACTCAAGCTGCCCCGGCAGAGGCCGGAACTCCAGTCGCCCTACGGGCTCCTTCCGTCCGGCCACTGCGGGCGGTCTCCCTCCCCCACACCTGGTGATTGTTACCACCACTATACCAGGTGGGAGGAGGGTTGTCCAAGGAGAAACAGAATAGCCTTCGTGAAAAACCTTTGTTAAGGGTACGTGCGATCAGAGTAGTCTACGTTCCAATCCCCATTTCATTTCAATGGAAGCCTCTAGGTTGGAACCCGACATCCCGCAACAGTCATCGACATCGGTATAGGTTTCCGGAACGTCCCCGGCCTGTAATGGAAGAAATTCTTTTTTCGCCTTGCGACCTAGCTTTTCTTCCAGCACTTCAATGAAGCGCAGAAGTTCAACAGGCTGGTTGTTTCCGATATTATAGATTTTGTAAGGAGCATAACTTGTACCGGGATCTGGGCTGTCTCCGCTCCACGCCAGGTTCGGCTTCGGTTTTTTCCGGATTAGGCGGACCATTCCTTCCACAATATCGTCAGCGCAATCCGGTCGTGGCCAATCCGTACAGGTGACTGTACGGATTGGCCAACAATTCATTTGCTTTTTTGGTTGCTCAAACTGACAGGATGGTCCACATTATGGTGAACGGAAAACGGCATTTTTGTGTTTGCTCCACTCTGTGACAAAAATTTGATCTGCGTTCTGCATATCACTTTTTCCTTTCTTAAGCAAAGTTTTCATGGGATCGAAAATATCCGATCACGTCCTGCAGAATGTCATCCAGAACAAATGTTGGAATCGGACCGACGATGCTGTGCAACTTGTCCACCGAGGGCACCCGTCGCAGCATGTCTTCAAAGTCTCGGCCAAAAGCCTGATCGTACGGAATAAACCTGAGTTCCGACTGGCTCCCCGTCAGCCGCTTGATTCGTTCCGCCAATTCTTTGATCGATACTTCTTCAGTAGCGCCGATATTGATAATTTCTCCAATTGCCTTTGGCGAATCGATCAGTTTCATTACGGCACTCGCCACAAATTTGACGTGGGTAAAAGCCCGGGTCTGGGTTCCGTCTCCATAAATCGTAATTGGTTCATTTCTCAGACACTGTTTCACAAACCGCGGGATCACCATGCCGTACCGCCCGGTCTGACGAGGCCCCACCGTATTAAAAAAGCGGACGATAATGACCGGCAAATTCATGGTTCGGTAATAAGCCAGCGCAAAAAATTCATCCATCAGTTTGGAAGCCGCATAGCTCCATCGGAATTTTCCGGAAGCACCGTATACGCAATCGTCCGTTTCCCGGAAAGGAGCATGGGTTTGCTTGCCGTACACCTCAGATGTTGAAGCAATCAACACTTTCTTTTTAAATTTGGCGCATAACTCGAGAACCACTTCCGTACCCTTGATATTGATCATAATCGACGATAAAGGATTGTCCAAAATGTATTGCACCCCAACTGCGGCCGCCAAATGAACCACAACGTCACAGATGCCGATCAATTCCAGCAGGACCTCACGGTTTAGAATCGTATCGACGGTGACAAAAAGGCGACCTTTATAAGTTTCGTTTTCCTGCAAATGCCGGATGTTGTCCAGGCTGCCCGTCGACAGGTCGTC
Source organism: Bacillota bacterium (assembly GCA_023481335.1). Classification (GTDB taxonomy): domain Bacteria; phylum Bacillota; class Desulfotomaculia; order Desulfotomaculales; family Desulfotomaculaceae; genus JAMCWI01. Next base: position 8,624 of record JAMCWI010000073.1, read on the forward strand.
AATAATATACACCTCGTCTCCGCGTTCAAGATATTTTTCCGCCAAATAAGAACCGATAAAACCTGCCCCACCTGTAATCAAAACTTTCATGCCGTTTGTGTACCTCCATCTGCTTGTATAGTCACTCAACCGGCAACAGAGTCGTAAACAGCAGCCAACTGGCAGGCCATTTCCTCTGCAGAAAATTTTCTCACATGGTTCTTTCCGGCCAGTCCCATTGCTATCCGTGTTTGCTCCTCCGACAACAACCGTTTGACTTCCTTCGATATCGCTTTTGCATTTCCGGGAGGAACAAGAACTCCGGTTGTTCCGTTTACGATTACTTCGGGTAATCCCCCAACAGCGGATGCAACCACGGGAACGCCGCATGCCGAGGCTTCTGCCGCCGCTATACCAAACGCTTCGGACAAAGACGGCATGACAAAAATATCAAGATAGGGAATGAAATTTTCAATATCCCTTCGCGCTCCTAACCAGCAGACTGCCTCCGTTACCTTTAACTTCTCGGCCAGTTCCACTAACGCATTCTTTTCGTCTCCATCGCCAATGATCACACATTTCAGATCCGGGTATGCCTGGAGGATATCCGGCAGTGCCTCGATCAGATACCGATGTCCTTTAACCGGTAAAAGACGGCCCACTGTTCCGATTACGGGAGTCGTACCAAATCCTAATTCTTCATGGATCAAGTTTCGCCCTGAGGCAAATCTGGAGAAATCTATGCTATTGTAAAAGGGAATCATGTTTCGGCCGTTAACTCCCAGCTTGCGATAAGATGTGAGAACCTGTTGGGATGATGCGAGAATTCTCGCAGTATGAGGTCGCAAGAGTTTTTCCAGTTGAATCTCAAGCCAATTGGCCCGTGCAGCTTCTTTCTGTATGGTATAGACCACATGCCGGATCAATCCCAACAACCGCATGATATGGGCAATCAGATAGGAATAAAACATATGGGCATGAATCAAGTCTGGCCGTTCCCGACGGACAATTCTTATCATCCGCAAGACCGCACCAACGTCCATTTTGTGTTTCATGCCGCCTGCAATCACTTCAATACCGGCCTTTTCCAGCCTTTCTGCGAGAGCTCCTTTTTGCAGCAAAGTCAAAACCTGAAACTGATATTGGTCCTTCAGAGCGATGGTTTTGGCGATCAAATCGGCCTCCGCACCACCAACTTCCAAATTCCCGATGATATGAAGAATTTTTTTCATACACTAAGTTCCCTCTTTGTCCGGTTATGAATCAGATTGTAAATTGCCGTTTGAGCCGAATGCGGCTTGTTCAAGGGATACCAGTAACAATGATACGGGAATCCAGAAGATCCGTTCCGCAAGCAAATCATGGAATAAAGAATCGAAAAGTACTACAAGCACCCCCATGGACAGCCCGATAATGATCGGCGAATGGCGGTGCTCTTTACGAAAGACTGCTTGATAAACCTTGTACATCAGCCAGACAAACAACAGGATCAACCCGACAAACGGAAAGATCCCCGCTTCAGCCCACAACCGCAAAAAAGTCTGGTGGGCCGGGATCGTTTGCCGGTGATCTACAACCAGGGATCTTCCATATTTTTGCACATAATTCCGATAAAACTCGCCAAAATTCCCGAATCCCATTCCAAACCAGGGGTTTTTCTGAATTTCTTCCGCCAATCCCATCAACAAAACGTATCTGGTTGCCCATGAACTGCTGATTTTTTGCTCAGAAGGAGCAATTTCCGGCCGTTCGTCCTGGTTTTCCGTTTGCTCTTCGTGATTTTTCAACAACGCTCTCGTATTTCCAAGCATTGCGAAATTCTTTTTGTCCGCCACGGTGAGAATTGATTGCTGTTTTTCATTCGCGATCAACGATTTAAGAGGAGTGAGCAGCCCCGGATTGACAAACAGCATCCCCAGCAATCCCAGATATAATACCGCTCCCAATAGCGGCAGCCGGACGGGCTTCAACTTCCAGTCGGACGCTTTAAGCAGAAAAATCATCCCCAGAGCCATTCCGAACATGCTGCCCATCCATGCCGCGACTGAAAAACTGAAATACAGTCCAAATGCAAATAAAGGGATCGACAGAATAAACCCCATGTTTCTCCAGGTTGAATCCTTTTTTGTTGCAGACAATATGACAAAGGGAATCAAAAACCCCACCAAAGCGGCGTTTACAGATGAATGATAAGTAAATCCCGTTGCGTATGCAACCTCAACTTCCCTGCCTAAGTACCTACTGATGTAGAAAGACTCTCCGTACACGATTTGCAAAATATTTAACGCACTTGCCACCAGCAGATAGGCAACGGCACATTTTCTCAGAAGCAACAGATCCCTGTGCCGGAAAAACCACGCAATGGCCAGCGCACCGCCGATGGCCAGCAGATATCCCCGCAATACCTCCAGTTTTGCTGTTTCCATGTTGACCAGATAGGCAATTAATAATGAAATCCCGTAAAAACTCAAGATCAAAGTAAATTTCCAAAACAACGGCCTGTTTTCCTGTTTCGTCCGGTATCCTTTTGCCATGCTCCAGGCCATCAGCAGAAAAGCGGCCGGAATCAGCATGGAATGGATGGCCAGACCAACTCCAGGAAGCCGGTAGGGAACAAGAAAATAACTGAAGATTATTGTATAGGACAGCCATCGCCCCCAAGTATCCGGCTGAAAACTCCCCAGGAAATAGGAACCCCCATTTCTGACACTGTGTGCACCATCAATTCTGTCCATCATGTATGCTCCTTCTCTTGTTGACAAACGACAGAATTCTTGCCGCTCTTTTCTTCCAGGTGTGTTCCTGCACGTCACGATAGGCCTGGTCGGCGATCCTGCCGGCCAGTTCCTTGTCGGTCAACGCGGTTCGAATATTTGCGGCAATTGATTCCGGATTTCCCGGTTCGCCCAGCAGGGCGTTCTGCCTATCCAGCAAAATTTCCACTACAGACGGCAATTTGGACGCCACAATTGGCCGTTTCGCGCTCATATACTCAAACATCTTCAAAGGAGACGCGTGATAGGCATAAAATTCACTCCACGGATGCGGCATTAACAACACATTGCTGGCTTTTAAGAAATACGGAACTTTCCCGACCGGCTGTTTGTCCAGGAAAACGAACCGCTCACCCGGCAGATTCTCAGAATCAATTATTTCCTCGTAAATCTTCAATCGGTTCAAAGGCCCGCCGATGAAATAGAAATCCAAATCGGGAAAATTCCTGAGCAGATATTTTGCCGCCTGAATAATTTCAGGAATGCCTTTTTCATTGCCGTTCGTATGAAATTTCCCCACATAGGCGGCAATTTTCTTGTCCAGCGGCAATCCCAAGTACCTGCGTGCTTCTGACTGCTTCAGTTGGAGATCGAACGATTCCAAATCAACCCCGTCATGCTCGACACATATACTGGAAGCCGGAACTCCTCTGTTTACAAGTTGGTTCTTCAATTGACCCGTCACGGATACGGTTCCGCCGATCGGCTGCAACGCATGCACAAGTTTATCAAGAGTTTTGGGGCTGTTCGGCAGTGAGTGTACTTCAAAAACAATCCGCGGATACATGTTTTTCGGAAGAAGCGGCAAAATTGCAAGCAGTACATGCGTGCTACGCAAATAAACCAGGTCATAGCGGACCCTATTAAGATGAGCGGCCAACGAAAAAGCGACCGTATAGGAACCCAGCATGCTTCCGATTTTGGTGATTGCATGCTGGTCGGAAAAGTTCAGAACCACTTGAAGAAAATATATAAAATCAAGGGACGGCAATCTTTTTTTTGTTAGTTGCACGCGAAGGTTATAATATTCTTCCGGTGTGGTCGTCGCTGAAATCCCCTCGCCGATCAGCCTCTTTCTCGAGGATGTCAACAGGGTGACATCGCACCCTGCTTCCATGAACGCCTGGCACATTTGGGCCGATTGATAACCGTTAGCCTTTTCGCTAGGCATTCTCCCATCTACTATATAGCAAACTTTCATCGAAACAGCCCCTCCCTCCACTTTGAATACACAGTCATTCCTTCTCTGCAACAATTCTGAAACAACCAATCAGGCATCCCTTGATCAACCGGAACACGTCCGATCTGTAAAACATCCCGGTCTGCCCCCACAAATTTCGGAACAACCGTGACTGCGGTGGAAAATCCGGCTTTTTTCACCAACTCAATCGTCTGAATCGAATAATCGCCTTTTGGGTAAGCGAAATGAAGCACCGGTTTGCCAATCCATTCTTCCAGTAATGCCTTGCCGTTGCTGATTTCGTTCCAGGCTTCGCCAGCCGACAGCCTGGAAAGTCTGGGATGGTTATCCGTATGGGCTCCAATTGTAATCAACGGATGACCGGCCAAAAATTGCAACTGGTCCTTCGTGCATACAGGCAATCCTTTGTCTGTGATTCTTTGTTTGACAAAACCGGTTGCAAAATAAATGACGGCCGGAATGCCAAATTCCTCCAATATCGGAAGCACTTCCGTGAGATTGTCATGATATCCGTCGTCAAACGTCAAACATACCGTATTTTTTGGCAGTACGGCCCCCTCTCTGTAATAAGCGGCCACATCATCCATGGTGACAAACCGGTGTCCCGCCTGCAGAAGATAGCCGATTTGCCTGCGAAACAGATCGGGCGTGTTCCGGTTGATCA
>JAMCWI010000160.1:0-12659 GCA_023481335.1 Bacillota bacterium
CATAAATTCAATTTAACAGAAGGGCCATACATGGTGTTCAACTTCGCCGGCAAGGGTGTTCAGTTTCAAACGATCACACTGTTCAATTTCGCCGGTCTAACTGTTCAGTTTTGCCCGGCATATTCAAAGAACGTTTACTACTGGTACGAAATACCGATATATGCTGACAGCATGTACTGTGAATTGAAAAGGTTCCGGAGTTGGTCGGACAGAAACTGGCACGGCCAGGAGTTGGCAAGGCTCAGCAAAATAAAGGAAGAAAAGAATGCTATTATGAGCCGTATTCAAAATGAATACGGCTCTGACAATCCCCAGGAAAATAGCGGGCTTACGGAAAAGCCGTATTCAAAATCGATACGGCAGCCGTATTCAAAACAGATACAATATAATGATCTAAATAATAATAGTGTTGTTGTTGTTGAGGACGGCCAGCCGGATAAGAAAACCGGCCCGGAAGGAACTGTCGACATTGAAATAATTCCGGAACCCGATTATACCATCGGAGAAATACAGGAAGTGGCCCGAAGTAACTGCAGCGCCGATTTGCCAGCCCAATATGTGGCTGGACTTTTGGAAGATTATTCGGCTGAGAACATCAAAGATAAAATCAAATTAATCGGTACCGGCGCCGGGCAGATCAGAAACCTGCCCGGTTTACTTTTGTCTGCACTACGTAAGGATTACGGAAAGATCCCCGGAAAACCTGTTTTAAAAGAGAGAGGCCCAAACAACAACAAGACCGGCTGGGCTGGACCCAAAAAGGGACAGGAACGGTACCCGCCGGATCAGGGGGATGACATGAACAATAAAAGGCTAGAGCTGATAAAAAAGCTATATCTGAGTTGAAATCAATAATAAAGGGGGGCTGCAAATGTTGGGCGACCTGGTGGATAGGTTTTTGGAAAGAGGTAAAACCGGCTATTTGATTCTGGCCGGATTGTTCGTCCTGGGGCTGGCGGTGCTTTATTTTCTGGACGTTTGGCTTTTAGGTTCCCTGGTGGCTTTCTTCGCAGACATTTTTAAAGGGATATTTGCCGGTCCCAATGGATCAAAAGATTTTTCAGCGTCGAGCTGGTATTTTCACCATCCCTTTGCCACGGCCTGGGCCTGGCTGGTGACTCCCGACAGACTCAGTAATTCCGGCATCAGGACAATATGGCTTTTTTTTAACGGTGCCATAGCAGCCTTTGCTATAGTCACACACATAAAAAACAAATATTCCCCCACTGAAAACGACTGTCAGGACCGGGATATAGAAAAGCTGTTATTCAAAAAAGTCAAATACAACGCCCTGCAGCAGATTAAAAACACTCCTCCCGACAGGTTTTTTCTGGGGCTTGACGACCGCCGCAGGCCCGTTACCCTGCCGGTGGACAGGCTTACCGAGCACATTCATATACTGGGCGGCTCCGGAACCGGCAAAACTAGCTTTGCCGTATTGCCCCTGTGCCTTCAGGCAATCCAAAGAAATATGCCGGTGGTGGCCATTGACTTTAAGGGGGACGAGCAGGCAGTAAAACTCCTGGCCAGGGAAGCCGGGGTCAGGGGCAAGAAATTCTATTTTTTCACCCTTAAGCCCGGACTTAAAAGCAACACCTACAACCCATTAAACTTCGGTGACACTCACGCCAAGATTGAACGTATAATGACCGCCCTGGATATAAACTTCGAGGGGGAGGCGAAATTCTATTCTTACTGCCAGCAGGCGGTTTTCTATCCCCTGGTCAAATACCTGGACAGCCGGGGGATTAGTTACGGTCCCGGAGATATAAGGCTATTGCTGCAAAACCCCATACTGCTCGAAAAGCTAACCGGTGAGAGCGTTGACCAGAAGCAGATCAAGGGCCTTGTGGCTGCGCTCACCAGGTACGGGGATATTGATATTATTAATAAACTGCCCACGGACATTGACCTTGGGAATATCATACGGCAAGGAGATGTGTGCTATTTTGACCTTCGTTCCGCCATAGCTCCCGAGATATCCAGGGCGCTGGGCAAGATGGTGGCCATGGAATTACAGTCCCTGGCGGCGGAAAGAAGCCAGCAGGACACTATTGCCATGATAGCCATTGACGAATTTCAAAACATGGCCTGTAGCGCCTTCACAAACGTAATCAGCAAAGTGAGAAGCGCTAACTACGGCCTGGTCCTGGCCAACCAGGCCCTGGGGGATCTACGGGATGTGTCTTACGGGTTTTTGAACACCGTAATAACCAACACCAGTACCAAAATAATATTCAATGTCGAGGACCCCGGCGACGCAGAATATTTTTCACGCCGCAGCGGGCAGGTGGTGGTCACATCCAGCAGTCTAAGCACAAGATTTAATAAACTTGCCGGTAGCGAGGAAGCGCAAGAAGAAATTACGGGGCAGACAGTAACCGAAATTAACAAGCCGCTTATTCACTCAAATGTTCTGCTGGGGATGCCCTTTGGAAAAAGTCTTATCTTCCGGAGGGGGGAATTAGCGGTTCTAACCAACCATTCACATTTAATTAGCATCAATGCTAAGAAGGAGATTGAGGCGGGTCCGTGGCCAACGCCAGTTAAAGTAATCCCGGCTCCTGTTAAAACTGTCAAACAAATGATAGATGCAGAAAAACAGAAACTGGCGAAGGGTAAATCTAATGGCAAAGCAGTTGTAAAGAATGGGCCTATGCAGGAGGAAGAAATACAGCTTTAGCCGCAGGCACAATTAACATATTATGTTAATTGTGCCTGCTCGTCAGGTGGCACCCGGCTTTCCCACATCAGTGCTATGCACTGGTGCCATAGCCGGGTGCTACCTCTGTGGTCCTGTCTGGGCTTGCCGTTGTAGTTTTTTACCGCATTACAATTACCGCCGCGCGGTATTGTCATGCGGCAAGGGAGCAGCCGCCCCGCTGACTGTTTCTAACTCCCTTGTGGTCATAGTAACAGTAGGCGGGGCTTCGGCCTTCGGCAGGCACCCTCCTTCGGAGGGCAAGGGGGCTTTGCCCCTGCCTGTCTCGGCCTTCGGATTCGCTACGCTCACCCGGCTGCTCCAGCGGCACTGCGCTCCACCGGCACCGCTACGCAAACAATGAGGGCTTAACGCCCTCATTATTTGCCGGTTCTGCTCCGGGCCGCTAAAGGGGAATAGGGGCTCTGCCCCTTCCCCTTTAAAATCCCCTTCACCCCGCCAGGGGGAATGATTCCCCCTGGACAACCCCATGCTTATTAGGTGGTCTGCAGTGTTTTAAAATAAAAGATTTTAAGAACGAAAAATTATATAGCTTTATGGGTGCCAACCATCCAGCAGGGGTACAGGGGTTAAATTTTAACTAACCCATGGAAAGGTACCGGTTAATGATTTAATGTGTAAACCAAGTCGAGCGTCAACGGCTTCACAAAAAACATTTACAACTACAATATGCCTGCACAGATCTAAAAAGGAACAGGAGGTAGAAAAGTTACCGTGGGCAATATCATGACGCAAGGAAGCTAAAGTATCAAGTGTACTCTTTATAGCTTGTATCTTTTGAGGTTTGAATCCCAAACTATATAAACTCCCAAAAAATCTTCTGATCCCTAGATTCCTAAAAAGTTTGTCAATATGTTCATATGAAGGATTTGCAAAATTTTTTGTTAAACAGTCCGTTTCAAGTTTTATCGGGGGTAGTGTGTCTCCAAACCAAAAATGATAATTTGATTGCATCAAAATCTTCAATGCTTCATCTAGCTTTTCAGGGTCAGTAATTTTTGTAATCTCTTGGATGGTTGGCATACAATGAGCTACTCTAAGATTATAAGGTAGTGTACTTACATTAATGCCAGAGTTGTTAATTTTGTCAATTGCTTCCTGGACAACATCTTCAATATATCCTTCTATGTGGCTAAACAATAAAACAATACCTGCGCGTATTACTGGTGCCGAAAGATGGGCTGTACGAACAGAAGTATCTAATGGGGATACTGTTCTTAGTAAGGCTGAAATCTCTTTTCTTCTTAACTTATAATTAACCAAAGCATTGGATGATTTATATGGCATGTGTCCAACACCTACAACTTAATATCGATTTTTATATTATGCCTTAGTAATTGTGCTAATAACAAATTAATTCTTTTAATTACTCTAGTCCTATGATCGGTCGAGCGAGTAATAAGATCTGTAAATTCGGTATCAAACATTAGGTCCCTAAAAGAGTCAATAATTTCTTTGCTTTTTTCAGTACATTCTTTGGGGGAAAGGCGACTACAAACAAACATTTGCAGGTCAAAAAGAGACTTATTTATGTTCTTGTCTATTTGCAATTGCTCACCATCTCTGATTATACGTTTAAAAGAGTTTTCACCAAATACAGAAAAAACATTATTTATTGTATTGGTAAATATAGAAATAAATATATCTATATCTTCTGCCTTAATTTTTCGATATTGTCGCATAAATTCATTTAGAAATTTATATAAAGGAGGTTTGTATGCAGGTAGTTTAAAATAAAAGGCAAAAAACCGTAGAATCAGTTCTTGGTCACTTAAACGTTCGTCTGGGTTTTTTCTTTTTAAGCACCTAAGCCAGTTAGGATCATTGCAAAGTTTTTCTAGAATAACATTTAAATCACCCCTGTACATACAGTGTCTTAATTCCTGAGAAGTAAGTGATACAGAGCCAGTGTTTAATCTTTCAAATACATCAAATCTTAAATCTGGATGTGATTCCTGAGTTAACGCTATACAACGAAGTGTTCTACTCCTAATAAACTTCTGGTCTTTTGGATTAAGCTCAAAAAATCTCTTTCTGTTAAGATGACCTAGAGTTTTTAAACCTTTCAATGGAAATTGATTTTTTAAATATCTGTAAATAGACCATAGTCGCTGTTGACCATCAATTACTAAATATTGCTCGGAAACTTCTTCAGCGAAATAACATACTGGTATTGGAACATTAAGTAATAGAGATTCAATCAATCTACTTGCTTTGACATTATCCCAAATATATTTTCTTTGCCAAGTTGCGTCAACAGAAATAGCTCCATCTTCTATTTGATCCACCAATGACCTTACAGTAAAATCAAATGGTTGCGTTACCAAACGTCTTTCTTTCTCGCTTAAACTGTCTTCAGTTGATTCTTCTTCAATCTCAACATCAAATAACAAAAGCTCGTTAGTATCCATTAACCTTAACTACCTCCATTAAGCAATATTATGTTTGCTTGATATATTTAGTTTTAAGATAGTAATGCTTGCCAATGAACGTTTTTAGACATCTTTTATCGAAAAATCTGTGAGATTTTATGTTGTAAGTATTTCCACAAATAATAAGTTATTCCTTCTATGTTTAAATACTGTGAGTAAAAAAATCACACTGTTATACATTACAAGAATTCAAGCGAGATAATCTGGTTACTTAACCAAGATCAAAACGATAACAAAAGACGTGGGAGGTTTCTCGTGGGACGCATTACTAAAGTTAAGCAGTTAACTGATAGAGATATTAACATTTTTGTAGATCTGGGACGGTGCCGCGTGCTGTCTCTTGAGCAGATTCACAAACAATACTGGCCGGAGGCGCAAAAAAGGACTTGCCTTGAACGCATGGCACGGCTGGAGAAGGCTGGATATATCCAGTCCCTGGACATATCCGCAGAAAAAGCCGGGGAACACATAAAAGTATTTTGCCTTGATGTGAAAGGACGTAATAAAGTATGCGGCCCAGACGGATTAATTAAGGACAACGTATTCGTCTATCCGGGCAAACTCAATGAAATATTGCATCAGGTACGGACTAATAACGCATATTATGCGCTCTCTGACAACGAAAAGGGGACCTACCGCATAGGTGACTTGATTGAAAAAGATAGAGGGGTTAACCGCGGCGGTGGCGGCGTAGAGGTACCTGATGCAAGTTACGTGTCTGATGATGGTTTCGAGGTTTTTGTTGAGGCTGACACAGGGCAGTATAATGCCCGGCAAGTGCGCGAAAAGGTGGCCAGTTTTGGTAGCGCCAAAACCATTTGGGTATGCCCGTCGAAACGGATCGGGTTCTTGCAGCGTCATGGGGCCGAAGGAAGATTTATGCCATATAATTTATAGCTCTACAGGTGGAGGTTGTTTAATGGTTATTACTGAAAGGGACCGGCAGATTTTCAATTTTTTTGCTAAATGGCGTTTTGGGACCATCGCGCAACTGCGCAAGGCGGGTATATTCTCGGCCAGTGATAAGCGTTGTTATAAAAGGCTTTTATTGCTCAGGAATTCAGGGTTAATACAATCAATTCAATTGGCTGGTGGACAGACTTACTATCACCTTTTGCCCAAAAGCGGCGAGATTATTGGGCTTAAATACCCCTGGTATTCAAGCATATTCAGGGGGGCAGGGGATTCTACGGCAGTTCAATACCTGGTGTTCTGCGATTATGCTCAGGCTGCTGGCATAGATTATTTAAGCACCGAAGAGTCATTAAGACGAATATCAGCGTCAAATTACGATGTGCTAAAGAAAATTATAAAATCACATGACAGGTTTTACGAGCAAAATGGTTTGCTACACGCCATGGTCGTTGATTTCGGGCTATCAATGAAGTATCTGGCTGAAAGGGCCGGGGCTTATGCAAGATTGCCAGTGGTATTAAGGGAAAGTCTGGTGGTGGTTTTTCTAACCTTCAATGATGCCAAAAAGGATGCGGTGGCCAGGGCCGTGAACGGTTCCGGGTTAAAAGTGAAGCTATTAAAAGCCAATTGGAAGTATTAGTTGCGCTGGATGAAGGAACGGCCAGGCCGCTGTTTTTGGTAGCGGGTAATTTAAAAGTGATAAAACAGCCGCCTGGCCGATTGGAGTGGGGGCACACACCGGACTGATAGAAAGCTTTGTTTGGAGCCGTCCGGAGAGTGCCCTGGTAACCTGATTATTTCAGGGGTCCATAAGGAGGCTTCGCTTGGGCGAAGCTTCTTTTTCCGCCGACCGGATCTATTATAGCCTGGCACGGCGCACCCTGCCGCAAGGGGGAGGCCGTGAACATATCCTCCTGGGTATTCTTTGGGGCAGGAACCAGTCCGGTATCCTTCCCGGCCCGGCTGTCTTTTGAAAACTCCGTTAACACGGAGTTTTTTATTTAAATGGCCGCCCTTGCACCAGGGAACCCTGCGCCGCGCTTAATAGGCTCAAATCCGGTCGGCGGAAAAAATGGCGGATTATGAGAAGGGGGAACCCCAACCCCTCTATATCTCCCCGCCCACGGGGCCGGGGAGACTTAAAGGCTCCGCTGCTTAACCAATGCTGGGTGAAAACGAGGAGGCTGATAGCGTGAAAAAGGTAAAAACGATGAAAGTTAGTCAGGCAGAATGTGAACTTTTGCAAATGTTTAGGGGTTTTGGCGTAAGTGAGCAAATTATTTTTGAGTCAATTTTAAACAACAAAATAGCGTCATTCAAAGATTACCTTGATAGTCAAAAGAAAGATGCGTTTTATAAAAATGCGGTTATAAAATTGGCCTTATTTGAGGAGTTCGCAAAAAGATTTCATGATTTGTATAAACTTTAATGTACCGAAGGCGGTAGCGGTAGCGGTAAGGCGCTTGAAAAATGGGAAAGTTCAGGGGGTGAAGACTTGTGGAGGTCAATGAGTATAAGCCGGGGCGGGTATTGTATCGGTGCCCTGGCTGCGGGAAAGAAATCTGGCTTACCAAAGAAATTATTGAAAAGGTTTATGGCGGAGGCAATGAATGCTGCCTGGACTGCCGGAACGGGGCAATGAAATCCTGGAAATGAGCTAGAAAGGAGGGGTGCGGCAGGGATTGAGAAGGGTGTCTGCTATTAACTGAATACAGGAAGGGGGTGACATTGACAAGGGAAGGACACACCTACAGGTTTGGCCGCCAACGGTGTAATCCTTCCCCCCGAACAGCCAGGGTATTCCCCTGACTGTTCAATTGTACATCTTTTTAAGGGGTGAATGCAATTGGACATTTTGATAAGGGAAGATGTCTTTTCGTATAGAGAAGAGTTAATTAACGATTTATCCAGTATTGCTAACCTAATGAAACTAAGGATGATTCAGGCGGTGCTTGGTTCGGAAGGACTTAGCGGATTACTGCTTTATGACAGGAAGAGAGCACTTTCACACATGATTGTCAACGAAAATGATAGCGATGATAATAAGATATTTACCATCGGTCACGAAATTGGACATTTTGTCCTACATAAGGAAGAGCTGCTTAATGGAAAATTGTGCAGTTTTACTGAGAGAATCGGGCAGCTGTTATCAAATAATGGCGATGACGCGCTGGAGAAAGAGGCAGACGAGTTTTCTGAAAAAATAATTCAGCTGCTTCTGGCAATATACAAGCGGAGGTCCGGTACACAGTAGGTGCATAAATAGGGCTTTGGCAATGATAAAACGGTTTTGTGAAGGGGGGTTGCCTGGCAGGCAGGAGGAAAATTTTTCTTGTGCGGCGTTGCGTAAATGGTAGAATAATGTTGGGAATGCGGAGCTGAGGGCGGGCCTCACCGACCGGGGGAGAAATTCCGAAGGGAGGTGGGGAAGGTGAAAACAGCAGATGTTTTACAACTCATCATCGCCCTACTCCTCGGACTAACCCTCGTGGTGTCCATTGTAAACTTGGCGGTTAAATAGCGTTCCCCGGGTTGTCGCAAGCAACCCGGGGAACCTTGAAGCCCCGGTTGAAGTGAGGCACTAGCGCCGTTCTCAGTTTCCAGTATTCCCATTTAATAAAGGGGTGATAATTTTTTAAGTTAATAATATATCCCGAATTCGTGATTTGTCAACAGGATAGACATTGGCAGTAACCCGCCCTCAGACGCATATTCTTAGATTCTGCAGGGGTAAAAGGGGTACTGTAAGGGTTAATCTATCAACTGGCTAGAATAGGCTTAAAATCAAGTTTAAGAAGGAGGTATCCCAATTGAACAAATTCAAAATCATAGGTTTAACCATTGTTTTGCTGCTGACCCTGGCACTCCCGGCCATGGCTGAGCAGGTTGACGTATACCAGAATAACCAGCTCGTTAAAAGCGTTGTATTTAAAATAGGCGTTCCCTATTATGTGGTCAACGGCCAGACCCCCGGTGTAAAAATGGACGTGGCCCCGTTCATCCAGAGTGACAGGACGTTCGTCCCGGTAAGGTTCCTGGGCAACGCTTTGGGCATATCGAACGATAACATTAATTGGATTGATAATGTGCAGCGCGTATTTATCGCGGGACCGAATAATGTGGCCCTCACGATGACTATAGGTGTTAAAGAGATTCAAGTAAATGATGATACAAAACCCATAGATGTGGCTCCCATGCTGCAAAGCGATAGAACATTTCTTCCGGCCAGGTACGTGGCCGAGGGTCTGGGCTACCAGGTAGCCTGGGATGATAAAAACAATGCGGTGGTGTGCTGGCCGGCCGGGCAGCCGGAACCGGACGTGAGCGCAGCGGTGGACTACCTGAACAGCCAGGGGGCAGCTCCTACGGTAGTAACGGGGAATAAGGTTAACGGTTACAATATTCCGGCGAATACGGTTCTAGATGTTGCCACCAGCGGTTATAAGAATAGCGATAGTATAGTTTTCAGTATTAACATTAAGGGCGAAAACCTGCAGCAGCAGTATACCGATGCGCAGAGCATAATTTCTCAGGCCGTAGATGCTGATACGACCGCCAAGGTTATTGAATTTGCCAAGGTAACACAAGAGGAATTGCTTTCCGGCCAGCCTTGGGACACTAAAACATTTAACTCACCTAACGGCATGGCTATAAGGGTTGGTGCTGGTTGGGGAGGCGATACGGTACAATTTGACCTTTGGTCAACTAAATAAACGGGGAGGATAATAAAACATGCTTAAAAGACTATCCGCAATAGCGGCGGTCTTTTTTCTTTTGACCGCCTTTTTGACTCCGGCCTATGCCGGGCTATCGTTTGATGCAACAACTGCCATTGAAGACGCTGTAATAAATAGTGGCTATAGTAATACAAGCAAAAGTGGCGATTCCATCAACTACATCACTAGCACTGGCTTGAGCAATATAACTGATGCAAATGGCAACAGATATGGTTTCCTAACTTATGGCCAGCCTCACGGAGGTCCGCGGCGAAACGGTCAGCAACGCTATATCGGTTATACATATTACGGCGAGGACTACACCAACATGGACTATCCCGCCGATAAAAACGCCAACGGAACCGATTTCGCAAGCCAGCATTGGATACCGCAGCCTTGGGATGATGGTGCAGTAAAAGCAAATAATGAAAACATTTCTATGTTTAAACCTGAAGGAAAACCTGGTGACGGTTCTCCTGAATATCATACGGTTATTTTAGCGGGTATTATGGCCTATGGTGCCACAAATGCCAACAACGGTTATACAATTGGCGAGACAGCAGACGGATCTTTCTACGGGAACATTGAGCAGTATGTTCATATCCTGGCCCCGCCGACAAAGTATGCCTGGGGCATCGGCAGGATGTGGCACATTGAAAACGGCCAGCTATGGTACGTCACAATCCCGATAGCGCCGGAAGCACTGCTACCGGCTGCGCCGGACCTGTCCACCAACCTGGAAACAAATTCATTCACCGGCGCAAAGCCGGGGGATAAAATAACTTCCACCGTGGCCTACCGGCTAAACCCGGATCATCCCCGGCCGGAACGGGCCTTGCTGCGGCTACACCATGTGGTTGACGGTCAGGAGTACCCCGTTCAGCTGCAGCCGGTTAACGGAGCGCCGGTGCCGGATGAAAAGGGATATATCACACTGCAGCCCGGAGATGTAAAGGTATATAGCTATATATTCACGGTTCAGGACGGCCCCTCAAAGATTTTATCAAGGGTTAACCCAGTAGACACACAGGAGGATAAGAACTGGGACAATAACTGTGCCGAGGCAACGGTTATACCGCAGAGCTATGACATAAAGATTAAACTACAGTCCGACCAATCCATATATACTTCAATAGACGGAGATCCTACCCCTGTACTCCTTACGGCCACAGTAACAAGGAAAGACGATATACCTGGGGAAATTGATGTAACCGGGTCCATTAAAGATGGTTTTCCCATAGATCTAAAGTTGGCTCCTGGTGAAAGCAAGAAGGTTGAATATGGGTACCCCGCCAGGCCGGGAAAGTATACCATCAATGCCGAGGCGTGGCCGGTGGGAACCAGTGACATTTACCCCCCGGACAACAGGGATAGCATAACCATTACAGCAAAAAATGAAAGTTTTAATCTCGATCCTACAATACGTTCAGGAACACTGAGGTGAGTAAAATGAGAACAGCTGTTATGCTGCTAATATTGAGCATGTTTTACGTGACTCCAGTAACAGCAACAGATTTGTACGGTAGGGTCGATAGTTTTAGCATAGGTAATATATATCCAAATTATTTTCCGGTTTATTATTCAGAAGCCGGGAAATGGATTGTAGATGTTTATGACTATGAGGTCAGTGATGTGGATAAATTTACTGAATCAATACAAAGTAGTCTCAGAAAAATCAAGCTTAAACCATTTCCAGCCCTCAGAGATGGGCATTATATAATGCCGTCAATTTTTATATCTCCCGTGAAAATGCAACAAGAAAATTGTCCCGGTATAATGCGAGCTTGGTATGATGGGCCATTTAACACAGTGGTCATTTCAACCTATGCCATAGCAAATTATGATGAAGGCATAATTGACTATTCTGTTGCACATGAAATAGGTCACTGGGTCTGGGACAATGTAGCAAGCGAAGATAGTATTAAAGAATACCGAGAAATGGCTGGAAATATCAAGAATCAAGATAGGGAGATGATGAACAAATACAAACTTGATGAAGAAAGAGTACTGCAGGAGTGGTTTGCGGATGACTTTGCTCAGTATGCGTGCCTTGTACAAACTGATCCAGCCAAAGACGGTTATTCTCCGTTTGGTGGCAGCCATGCGCATGATGAAGAATTAGAAAAATATTTCAGCAAATATAGGGATCCTGCCATCGGCTGCGAGCCAGGTCGACAACATGAAGTATTTGTAATTGAGAATTAACAGGGTATGCAGAATCTGCACCCCCCCCTGCAGAATCTGCAGGGGGGGGTATGTGTTTTAGATTTAAATATTAAACTATTGACAAAATCACAAAATTGATTTAAGTTTTTTAATATGGGGTGGAGAACTACAGCCCTATAGATATCTCTTTGATCACAGCAAAATGTGCAAAAATATGCAAAAAAAATTGTTTGCGAAAAAGAATTGCCATATATATACAGAATATTGAGGAGTTCGGATTAATAACTTGAAACCACCAGGTATACCGGTAAAGTACCACCGGCATAGCAGGTGGTTTTAATATTAATTTAAACTATTGACAAAATCGCTAAGTTGATTTAAGTTATTAGCATGGGGTGGAGAACTTCAGCCCTATAGATATTCCTTTGATCACAGCAAAAATGTTAAAAAAAATAAAGTCAAGGAAGCTAATATGTAAATATTTTACAGATATAAAACCACTTGCGTAGCAAGGTTTTTTTTATTTTAATTACATGATATACAATACTAAACAAAAGTAATCAGGTGGATGGAGGACGGTCCTTCCACCTGAGCAAACGAGAGCAGCCAGACCTAATAAGGGGGACGGTTGCTCTTTTTCTTATAGCCCCTAATATTCAGTTGGGAAAAAAGTCAGTGGAAAATTAAAATAAAAAAAACCTTGCTACG
>JAMCWI010000160.1:12693-13200 GCA_023481335.1 Bacillota bacterium
AAAATGTGCAAAAATATGCAAAAAAATTGGATGAATTCCGAGATCTCTTGACAGTGGATGAACTGGCAGAATACTTGCGTGTTGGTAAACGTAAGGCCTATGAATTGTGCAATCAAAAAGGCTTTCCGGTTATCAGGCTGGGCATGGCTTATCGAATACCTCGAAAAGCACTTGATTTGTGGCTTCAGAGACAGGCGGGTGTGTTTTAATTAATTAAGTGGCAGAGATTGGTGTGCTATAATAATTGTAATTTTATGTAAAGGGGGTATTTTATAGGGCAATGGCAAGACGTAGTAACGGAGAAGGCACCATTTACAAGAGGAAAGATGGCCGCTATGAAGGCAGAATTCCTCTCGGAAGGGACCCTTCTTCGGGAAGGATGCGGTACAGATATGTATATGGTGATTCCCAAAAAGAGGCCCTGGCAAATTTCAAAAAGGCGCAGCAGGAAATTGCAGAGGGCAAATATGTAATTCCAGTCAAAGGGAATCTGGCTGAATGGCTTAA
>JAMCWI010000042.1:0-4984 GCA_023481335.1 Bacillota bacterium
TATGCGCGTTAATCTCGGGAAGAAATTGTAGAAGAACATATTGATTAGTAAAATCTTATCTCAATTTTCTTGCCCAGACTCTTGGCCACTTTGGCCAGAAATTCTAGTGTTGGATTGTATTCTCCTGCTTCCAATCTTGATATGGCGGATTGCTTGGTACCCACCCTCTCGGCTAACTCAGCCTGACTAAGTTTATTCTCGGTACGAAGTCTGATGATTTCCCGCTTGATTTCATAGAGAACTTCCAACTTATCGTATTCTTCTTTGGTTTCCTGATCCTGTAGGAGTATCTTTTTAACATCCTCGTGCCTCATTGTTGATCCTCCTTTATCAAGTATTTCATACGTCTCTTCAGAGCCATTTCTATTTCCCTCTTCGGGGTCTTTTGGGTTTTCTTTTGAAAGCCATGTAGCATAACAATCTTATTATTAGAAAAAATGAAGTACAACAATCTGAATTGATTATTGGCTAACCTTATTCGCAGTTCCCAAATATCATCGGTGCCTTCAATCTTTCTCACATAGGGCATTCCTAAGAGTGGGCCAAACTCCTCCAATAAATCAATTTCTCTCAATATTTTGGCCTGTTCCTTAGAGGAGCAACTATGTATGAATTCGAGAACCGGGCAGTAATCTTTTTCCATATAGTATTCTACGGTAAGCACTATTCAGAATACACCTCAGTATGCCCATTTTCCCAAAATATATCACATATATGTTATAATTTCAACCACCTCTCTATCTAGTAGAAATAAGAGCATCCAGATTTTAATATGCAAGGCTTCTTAAAACTTCTCGGCACCTACGGTTTATAGTAGCCAAAGTGATTCTTCATAATAAAGACTTCCATACAAAAATGCCCACTTCCGTATAAACCGGTGTGGGCATTTACTAATATAATTTTTACAGCCAGGAAATGACCAGCCTGCCCTGGTTGTTTAATGCAACCATAGATATCTGGGATTTGTAATCGGCCACACCTTTGTTTTTTAATTCTTCCAGCAGCCATTCTTCCGTAAGGTTGACATGCTTCAGATTTTCTTCTACGATTTTCTTGTCTACCACTAAAGGCAGCGTAAACCCTTCATATCGGGAAGGTGTCTTCAGATCCGCTTCCCCCAAATCATTCCCAACGGCTTTTTCGGTTGCTGCAGGATTGTATTCAAGAATGGGTTTTAATCGGTTGTTCAGGGCAAGGTAGCTTACAAATAGGATCAGGGCAATCAATAACCCTGTACCAAACAAGGCTTTGGTCACCACCTTGGTTACCAAGGGTTCTGCTGCAACCGTCGTAAGTAGAATAACCCCTGCCAACTCATAAGCCGTCATTTGTGCAACTGTTTTTCTTGTTAAAATCCTGGCACCAAAATAGGTTAGGAAAAATACTAAAACAACCCTAACGCCATAAGTTAATACATTCTCCATTTAAATTCCTCCTAGGGGCCTGGAAAGGTTGTGGTAATGTTCTTTGCCATTTTCATTAAACCACCGATCAGTTCAACTTCGTCATCCTCATGCCGAATCACGGTTTGAACCTGTGCCAGCATTTCTTCAAAGGCTGCCACTTGCTCTGAGCCGTTGTTCATTTGAATAACGATTTTTTTGTTGTTCCAAATGTCGTTAATGGCACGCATATTTTCTGCAGCGGCGGGCCAGTTTTCTGCCACCACATTTTTTTCCAGACGGCTGATTTCCTTAACCATCATGGTTTGAGGGGTAAGGAGAGTAAAGATACCCCAAAGGCCAAAGAATGTTAAAACCCACGCCGTGCCAATCCAAAATCTTATTTTTTCCTTAACAAACAAACTTTACACCTCCTATGTATTTTATTTATTTACCTAAATATGTTAAATTATTCGTATTACAACACTTTGCAGGGGTAAACTACCCGTAACACAAGCATACATTAACATAAACTAAATAAAGCGGAGGTAAGGATATGCCTGTTTATAACAGCATCCTGGAGACCATCGGCCGTACGCCCCTGGTACGGTTAAATCGTATAACCGAGGGACTTGCGGCAGAGGTGCTGGTTAAATTGGAGTTTTTTAATCCCGGCGGCAGTGTGAAGGATAGGATTGCTTACGCCATGGTTACCGATGCCATGCAGCGGGGCGTCATTTCAAAGGACAGTGTGTTGGTAGAACCCACCAGCGGCAACACCGGGGTGGGCTTGGCCATGACCTGTGCTTCCCTGGGCATGCGGTTAATTTTAACCATGCCGGAGACCATGAGCCAGGAGCGGCGCAGTCTGCTGCAGGCCTACGGTGCGGAATTGGTTTTAACCCCTGGCAATCAGGGCATGAAAGGGGCCATTGCCAAGGCGGAGGAATTGGTGGCCACCTTGGAAAATGCTTTCATGCTGCAGCAGTTTGCCAATCCGGCCAATCCACGCACCCATTTGGAAAATACCGCTGCGGAGATCTGGGAAGATACCGGGGGCAAGGTGGATATTTTTGTGGCAGGGGTGGGGACGGGCGGCACCATCACCGGCACAGCCAAGTATATGAAGGAAAGAAAGCCCGCTTTTCAAGCGGTGGCGGTGGAACCCGCACAGTCCCCGGTCCTCTCCGGCGGAAGCCCCGGGTCTCACCCCATACAGGGTATTGGTGCGGGATTTATTCCGGAAATTTTAAATCTGGCATTGGTAGATGAGGTTTTTCAGGTGACCGGCGATCAGGCCATGGAGACAGCCAGGCGATTGGCCCGGGAAGAGGGAATGCTGGTGGGCATCTCCTCCGGCGCAGCCCTTTACGCTGCCCTGGAGGTGGCACGCCGGCCGGAAAATGCCGGCAAACTTGTGGTGGTTTTATTGCCGGACACCGGGGAGCGGTATTTATCCACCGCACTTTTTAAAGATGAACCGCCGAAGGAAAGTTTTCAGGCCAACCGGTAGGGGCAGTACCGGGTAAGCAATACAATATTTCAGAGACTCGTGGTTCATCGGCTATATACGCAAATAAAAAGACCGAAGGCAATTTGTTCATAGCCTTCGGTCTTTTTACTGGGATGGTTCTTCTTCGGTATCCTCAACTCTCTCCAGACCCACATCCTCTAAGATCTGATTAATGAGATCCTTGGTCATCCAATCACCTCCTTCAGGATTAATTATTTATTTTATCATAAGTTTTCTTAAAAATAAAGAATGGTTTTGGTTAAAATTTAAATATTTTTTTATTCGGCAACGTCCTTTTAAACAACCTAAATTTTCAAACTATTCACATTTTACCATAGAATTACCGCAACAATTGAATCTTAACCTACATTTTTTATGTCAGATTGCTTGCAAAAAGGTTTCCAGGGGGGCCTCAAACCCGAACCTGGTCACCCGCCCCATCTTCATGATCTCCTGCGATCACGCACATAGATACTGCCGAACTTTGATTTTGCATAATGCTTCAGTTGGGCGGCGGTTTCCGCCAGCTGTTCCGGCGAACAATGACCGGCACAATCGGCAATGGCCATGGAGACTGACACCAAGGGGAACCAGGTTTCCTGCCCCTGCCTGTCAAGGCCGTAAAAACCGCCGATGGTTTTATCCTCAGAGGAATACAGGTTTTTCACCAAACGGTCAAAGTAGCGGATGTAACGCTTGCATATTTCTTCGGCGTTGTCCCTATGGGTCAGCACAACAAAATCGTCTCCGCCGATATGTCCCACAAAATCAAGGGGATTGCCAAATTTACGGACCGTGCCGGTAAGCAGCCGGGCTGCCAGCAGGATGAGGCGGTCGCCGTTTTCAAAGCCGTAACGGTCATTGTAGGATTTAAAGTTGTCCAGGTCAATATAAATACAGGCAAAGGGGGATTTTTCAGTCAGACGGTTGCTGATCTCCCTTTCAATGGTCAAGTTGCCGGGCAAACCGGTTAAGGGGTTGGCCCCCTTGGCCACCTCCATGCGGATTTTAGTCATGGTATCCAGCAGAGTCTGTACCGATACCACTCCATACAGTTGGTGGTCCCTGGCAACCACGATATAATCGTAAAGCTTTAGCTTGTCCCGGCTCATGGAGAGTTGAGATACCTGCTCGATGGGCAAAGCAGCGTCCACAACCAAGGGGTCCGCATCCATAATCATGAACACCGGCCGCTCAAAATAGAGCGCCACCCCGTATTGGGTTCCCAGGTAGCGGTCCAGGTGATGACGCATGACAAGGCCCACCGGTCGGTTGTTGTTCAGCACCACCACACCGTTAACCAGTTCGTTGGCATCCATCATCTCTTTCAGTTTGCGAACAGGCGTGTCTACGGATACTTGCACAGCAGGTTCAGTAATATCTCCGATGGGAAAGGCCTTTTGCCAGACACCGGTGGGGTTGCGGGAGGCCAGGGCCAGAATCTTATTAAGCGCCTCGGTCCGCACCAAGGGCATGGGGTAAGCGGGGCGAGCCAAGTAATACCCTTGTCCGTAGTGCACGCCCAGGGAACGCAAAGCTGTTAATTCGGCCTCGGTTTCAATCCCTTCGGCGATAATGGAGCAGCCGATTTTCTGGGCAAAGATCACAAAGGTTTCCAACAGGGCCTGCTTTACCCGGTTGGAGTCGATGTCTCTCACCAGGGAGTGGTCAATTTTTATATATTCCGGCCTCACTTCGGCAATGGCCTGCAGGCTGGAAAAACCCGCCCCGGCATCGTCCACCGCCACCCGGTACCCCTGGTTTCTGTAGTGGGCCAGTGTCTTATTAAATTGATGAAAATCATGAATCCCCTGCCGCTCGGTAATTTCAAAAACAAGATTATGGGGGCTCAAATGACTGTCCTTCAATAGCTTAATGGTTTCGCCTTTAACAAACTGAGGATCGTTAATGGTATGGGGGTGAATGTTTAGAAAAAGTTTTTGGTTGCTATCAACCGGATCAAATTTATTAATGGCCAATTCCCGGCAAACCTTTTCCAGGGGGAACAGTAAGCCCGCTTCCTCGGCATAGTTAAAAATCACGGCGGGGGATAAAAAGTAACTGTTTTCCGGGCCCCTTGGCCACCTCC